>JAFGBE010000139.1 GCA_016933315.1 Candidatus Auribacterota bacterium | reverse complement strand
TATGCCCCATTCCTGTGTTTGGAAAAACTATAGACATCTATCCAGGCGGTAAAACAACAAGGCAAAATTCCCTGTCCGCCTTTTTCCAAATCAGGTGGGCTGATATATTGCCTGGCGACACTGTCCTGCTGTACGACGATTACGGCCCTTACGGGGAACCGTTTATCATCCTCGGCAAAGGAACCCCTGAAAACCCGATAACAATCAAAGCTGCTGAGGGGGAAAAACCGGTTATAAAGTCTTCCGTGGTTTTCTCCGGCGCGGAGAATGTCGTTTTCGAAAACATCACGATATCTAATCATTTCGAAAGAGGCATCATTATCAGAGAAAAAAGCAATAATATAACGATTAAAAACTGTGTAGTTAAAAATAACGGCCTTGGCATATGGATAGGCGGCCATGCCGGGTCTAATAACAAAATAATCAATAATGAAGTATTTTCCAATGAGACACATGGCATTGCTATTGACGTGGTTAATTGCAAAAAGGGTTCAGAAACTTTGATTGCCGGCAACCGGGTGTACAATAACGGACATCACGGCATGGAAATAAACGGCAGTTATTACATAGTTGAGAAAAACGAGGTTTTCAATAACGGGTTAAAACATTTAGGATGCACAGGCATTCATACTTATGCCAGGGATGCAAAGCAGGATGCAGGAGATCACAACACAATCAGGTACAATGTCTGTTACAGGAACAGGGACACGAAAAAATTCGACGGTAATGGCATACAACTCGACCAGTGGTGTGACTATAATGAAGTTTATTACAATATCTGTTACGAGAATGACGGAGCCGGCATAAGCATCTTTGACAGTTCGAACAACGCTGTCTACAATAACACTTTTTTCAACAATGCTTTAGATTCGGGAAAATCGCACCAAATCAAAGCCGAAATCATTATCGCCAGCGATTTCACTAAAAACGTGGACCACACGGATAATATATCTTTATTCAACAACATAGCCGCATCTAATAATAAAAATGTATACCCTATCTACGTAGACAGGTTAAGCTCCGATAACAGGCTTTCGATAAACAATAATCTTTTCTATAATTTTAAATCGGATAAATCCTATTTATGGAATAAGAAAACAGGAGAAGACATCAATCAATTAAGGAATCTTGATTCAGAGATAAAGGATAATTTATCCGCAAATCCCATCTTCATCAAGGAAGACCCGGTTGCTATCCAGGACTTCAGTTTAAAAGAAGATTCGCCGTGTATTGGCAAAGGAATATATGCGGGGCAGAAAAGAGATATCTTGGGACAGACAATATCTAAAGAGGAAAACCCCTCTTTAGGAGCAATACAGTATAACACAGGAGATTTTTAATGAAAGTCGCCTTCTTGGGTTCCAGAGGGATACCGGCCTGTTACGGCGGGTATGAAACTCTTATAGAAGAACTTGCTCTCGGGCTTGTTGCAAAAGGAAATAATGACGTAACCGTTTATTGCAGAAGTAATTATTTCGAAGATAAGCCGAAAAAGATCTGTGGCATTAAACTGGTTTACCTGCCCACCGCGCGCGTCAAGCCGCTGGAAAGTATAATCCATTCTTTCCTGTCCTCAATACATGTGCTTTTCCAAGATGCAAAGGTTGTGTTTTTTGTGGATCCGGCAAATGCTCCTTTTTTCCCATTGCTCCGCCTGTTCGGGAAAAAAGTGGTCGTTCACACAAACGGGCTCGGGTGGAAAAGGCTGAAGTGGAATATGCTTGAAAGGAAATACTATAAATTTGTTGAACTGCTGTGCAAATGGACAGCAAACGTGCTTATAACAGATAATCCCGCCATGCAGAAGTATTACAAGGATGAATACAACGCGGATTCTGTTTACATATCCTACGGCGCTTCAAATCACGAGGAATCCAATACAAACATCTACAGAGAACTCGGTCTACACGAGAAAAAATACCTTCTCCTGGTAGCAAGGCTTGAACCTGAGAATAACCCCGAACTGATAATCAAAGAATATGTTAGGGCAAATATCGATATGCCTTTAGTCGTTGTAGGTGACTCCCCCTACAATCCCGGCTTTATGAAAAAGCTAAAAAACTCAGCCAATAAGAAAGTGGTATTTACGGGTTTTATCAGGGACCAGCAAAAGTTAAACGCATTGTACGGGGGCGCTTTCCTTTATATACACGGGCACGAGGTCGGCGGAACTAATCCTTCCCTCCTGCGCGCTATGGATGCTGCTACGGCGCCACTGGTAGTATCTTCCCCTTTCAATGAATCAGTTATATCCGGCTGCGGATTTGTTTTTAAAAAAGAAGAGGGCTCTCTTCCAGATCTTCTAAAGGAACTCATCAAAAAGCCCGCTGAAGTTAAAAGGATATCGCTTCTGGCGAAAAAACGGGCCGAAACAGACTTCAAATGGGAAACAGTCGTAAATGAATACGAAAAAGTGTTTAACCGATTAAGCTGACCTACATCTTCTCATTTATCTTATTGATTATTTCCCGGGCAAGCGCATTGCCATCGGAAGATTCGTCCTGAACCTCGATTTTAACGGTTATTACTTTTTCCGTTGATTCCTCTATTATCGCCTTAACGCTGATGCCGTTGATTTTCGCATCGATTCTGCCCGCGTTTTTGTTCTTATATTTTATTTCGCCCATTTTCTTCAAAACACCGTATGTGGCAGACCATGCCCTGTAGAACTTTACTTCCTTCTCTAATACGGCAGCGCTTTTATCTATGGTAATACGTTCGGTTTTATCGGTATCTTTTGAAAAAAGCCCTGCCACGGAATTAGTGGCCAGGAGACAAATGACAATAAACATAACGAATAATTTTTTCATATTTTCCCCCTTCTAAAACTCCCTCTTTATCAATGTAACCCTCGAATTAAACCATTATACCGCTTTTACCCTGCTACGCTACCAACCGTCAACAACCTGAACACTGGCCTTTCTTCGGGCATTCTCCCGTCCAGCAGTGAAGGCATATTTTTTCGCGGGGCAGGCCTATGGCTTTTACCATATCATCGACAGTCTGATATCTCAGAGTGGTAACCTCAAGGTCTTTAGCTATCCAGTCAATCATCTTTCTGTATTTTGCGGACGAGCTGTCTGTATATTCCTTTACATCCTCCAGGTCGTGCCCTTCTATGCTCCTGATAGCCTTCCGCGTAGCAAGCTCATGGATTGTCCTGGTGGAACGGTTAAACTTGCAGGGAAACATCAGCGGCGGGCAAGCCGGACGGACATGGACTTCCTTTGCCCCTGCATCCCACAGTTTTTTAACCGTGTAATTCTTCAGCTGTGTGCCCCTGACAATCGAATCATCGCATATTATAATCCTGTTGCCGTCTATAATGTCCTTTATCGCGATAAGCTTCATCTTTGCGACGAGGTCCCTTGTTTCCTGCGAAGGCGGCGTGTAACTTCTCCCGTAGCCGGGCGTGTATTTGACAAGCGTTCTTCTGAAAGGCTTTTTTGATTCCATTGAATAACCTATGGCATGGGCAGTTCCCGAATCGGGGACACCCGACACCGCATCTATCTGGAGGTCTTTATCATGTTTTGCGAGAAACCGTCCGCATCTTTCCCTGACTGTCTCGGCATTTATACTTTCATAACTCGAAGCCGGGAAACCCGTGTATATCCATAAAAACGCGCAAATCTGGTTGATTTTGCCGGGTTCTTTTTTCTGTATCATATCTCCCTCGTTCAGGAGCATTATTTCGCCCGGCCCAAGGTATTTGACTATGCTGAAACCGCTGTTTAAAAACGCTATCGTTTCCGAAGTAACCGCCATAGCGTCCTCACTCTGCCCTACTACAAGGGGCGTGTAGCCAAACCGGTCCCTGGCGGCGTAAACCCCGTCCTTATTAAGCAGGAGAAGCGAGCACGAGCCGGTTATCGAATCAAACACATTTTCGATGCCGTCAACGATGCTTTTTCCCTGGTTTATCAGTTTTGCCACAAGTTCAGTCTGGTTAACGTTGCCTTTCCTGAATTCGCTGAAGGAGATGCCCTTTTCCATAAGTTTATCCGCAAGTTCATTGGCGTTCTCTATCAATCCGTTCATAACCACGCAAAAAGCGCCGAATTTCGAATTAAGGTATATAGGCTGCTCTTCAAAAGCGCTTATCACTCCTATCCCCTTATTGCCCCTCATGGATTTTATATCGTCATAGAATTTGGCTTTGAACTGGCTCTGGCTTATATTGTGTATCTGGCGCGTGAAATCATCTCCCAGAACGGCCAGGCCGCCATATTCAGTCCCAAGGTGAGAATGATAATCTGTGCCATAGAATAAAATATCGGTACAATTTTTCTTTGAAACCACTCCGAAAATACCGCTCACGCTGCCTCCTTTTATTAATGAATGTTAAACCGCCGCGGGAAGCCTCACCGTAAAAGCGCTGCCTTTGCCGACTTTACTTTTCACGGAAATATTTCCACCGTGCTTCTCTATGATTTTCTTGGATATATACAAGCCGAGGCCGAGGCTCGAACTCTTGAATTCAAAATTGCCCGAATGGTGCTCAAAAATATCGATATCCTCATAAAAACTCCCGAATATCAGGCCCATTTTATTCTTTTCTATGCCTATCCCATGGTCAATAACCTCGACAACCGCGGATTCCCCTTCCCTTTTAACGTTAATTTTTATTTCCGTTCCATCCATGCTGAACTTGGATGCATTCTGCACAATGTTGAAAAAAGCGTCATACAATCTCATAGTATTGCCCTTAACGACGATATCTTTGGCTGAAACGGAAAGGATTATTTTCTGGTTTCTCGTATGGACAAACTGTTCCACATCCTTTTTAAGTTTCTTTATGAGGCTGCCCAGGGAAACAGGCTCTTCTCTTATGGTGGCCTTATCCTGGCTTTGCTGGGCCGCCAGGGCTATCTCAGAAATCACATATTCAAGTTTTTTAATTCCTTTTTTAAGGGATTCGTACAACTGGCGCCTGCTTTTATCTCTGGGCTGGGATGATATGATAAGTTCCGCGGACATCATCACCTTTGTGATAGGCGTCCGCAATTCATGGAGCACCATCTCGAGAAAATCATTCTTTTTTTTCTCTAATATCTGCAATTCCTTGTTTTTAGCGAGAAGCTGCTCATAAGTCCTGTGGAAATCCCGGGCATATTGGATAAGTTGCGTTTTCTCAATTTTTTCTCTGTTTATTTCCGGCATAAAGACTATTTCTCACTTTAAAAGGAAAATACCGCTGACAACAAGGATGACCCCGATTATTTTAGTTACGGTAACCGCTTCTCCGAACACGATTGCCCCCAAAATAAATGTTACCAGGGGGAAGGAACCCGCAATGGGAACGATTTTCGAAGCCTCACCGGAGCTGAGAGCCTTGTAATATATCATCTGTCCCACTATGCTGGCGAAGAATCCGCCGAGCATAATATAGATTATCGCCTTCACATTGGGCATCGTAAAAGTCCTGAACATCGAAGGCTTAAGGAAAAGCATCACAATACCGGCAAGGAAAACCGATAACGCCCTTATAAAAACGCCTTCATATACCGGTATGTTTTTTAACCCGGCTTTTTCCAGGATAGGGCAAATACCCCAGACAAGCGCCGCCAATAAAGCTAAATATACAGCATTCATATTTTTACCCTCTCGGTTAATGCCAGACAATTTATTCTCCCAAATGCCTTACAACACTTATACCGCGAGGCATTATAATATCCGCTTTCCTGGGGCTTTTATCGTCAAAAAGCTTAGGCTCCGTTTCCATTAACTCTATAAATTCCGCCGTATAGTCCCTCAGGATACCCGAGATCTCATGTTTTTTTGAATCCAGCATATATGAGGCGACAACTCGTTTCCCGATATGCCGTTCCAGGACAGGCTCATACGACATCCCTATGCCTGAAACAACCTGGCTTTGTATCTGTGAAACATATTTTTCCTGCCCTGCCAGAATCTTGCCGGACGGAACAGAGGTTTTTATCTTGCCCATAAATAAATTTGCTATATCCGCAATGGAGTCCTTCACCGTCCCGAATATGTTTCTTGTGCTCCTCAGGACGCGCCGGATAAGCCCCGGATGGTAAGCCTTTTTAAGCATATTCTCTCTCTTACTTCTCTCTTCTTCGCTAAGCTGGTCAAGGAACCTGACCAGCACAAGGATATTGGAAAATTCATTTTTATAGATGATATAGCTCGTCTCTATATGGCTATCTTTCTCATCCTTATAAATATCCCGGTAGAAAAGCTCGAGGGAAGAATTGTCCACTTGCAACCTGCCCCATATGGCTTTCATATCTTTGTTTATAACGGTAACGGAATCACCGGAGAAATGCTTGAGGCACCTGTCTTTCGAGCGGCCTTTTACAAGAGCGCCGATAAAAGTCGCCGCTACTATAAAAATAATCGTTATCGCAAAAGTGTCCTGCATAACCATCGACTAGAAGAAATGTTCGGAAACAAATTCAGCCAGTTTGGATTCTTCTTCCTCTGTGGGTTTTAAAAACGCAACAGCTATCTCATAGAATCCGAGTTCAGGATGTTTATCCACCCTGATAATCTTGCCGTTAAGCTCAAGTGAATATTCTTTATTGCTTGTTTCAATCGTCAGGTGAAGGAACATGCCCGGCGAAAGTTTCTCTTTAACCTTGAAAAGCACTCCTGAAGCGCTGATGTTGGCGGTATACCCTTTTTTCGTGCCGTCTCCGGCCGAAATTATCCTATCCCCCTCTTTTTTTACACAATAAAGGCTGCAGAAAAGAGGATATTCCTGCCGGTCTATAATCTTATATTTTATTGAAGTCCCGACCGGTATGCGAACATACCTTCTTCTTTCCTGGGAAGGATTTTTTGATGTCTTTATGATGGTCTCACCCTGTTTTGCAGGTTTGAGGAAAAAAGCAATCAACAATACCGCTGAAACAGCGAATAATACGATACCTGTCAGGAAGACCACCTGTTGAGTGCTGATGTTCTCCATATGTTAATTCCTCCTTATGGCTGCGAAATAACCGCCTTCAGAACCGCCTGTTTCCTGCAGCGTGAGATTGTCATGAATCAGTTCAAATTTTCCGTCCCTGCCGATGGCGCCCATGACAATGTCCCTGTTTTCGATATCAAGGACAGAACAAGTACTATAAACCAAAACACCGTTTTTGGCAAGCAGAGACAAAGCTTTTACAAGAATTTCTTTCTGGGTTACGGTTATCTCCCTGAATCTCGACGGAGCAAACAACCATCTTGCTTCAGGCCTTTTCCTCCATGCGCCGGTATTCGAGCAAGGGACATCTACAAGAATTTTCGCGAATAATCTGTTTTTGATTTTATCACAACTTCTTAAAAAATCACATTGAACAATCTCAATATTCTGCAGGCCCAGCCGCCGGGCATTCTGCCCGATTAACCGGACTTTCTCCTCCGTCCTGTCAACACAGACCACCTTTCCGTTGCCCCCGAGCAGCTGCGCAGTCAAGGTAGCCTTCCCGCCCGGGGCGGAACATACATCCAGAACTTCGTCCCCCTCG
>JAFGBE010000138.1 GCA_016933315.1 Candidatus Auribacterota bacterium | reverse complement strand
CCCTCAATTCTTCGCATACAAATTTCTTTTTCGGTGTTTCCCTTATGTCGGGCTGTCTTGTTGAGACGATCTCGGGTGAAGCGAAACTTTTGGAAAGTATTTTGACAGCGGTTACTTTTATTGCTATGTCCCCTTTGAAATCAGGGAGGTTGAGGGTCAATGTGCCTTCTTCAGAATCCATTTTGTCTTGGCCCGCCGTCTCTCCGCTGAATGTGTTCCGGTATTCTATCTTATAGGAGCCTTCGCATAAGCCCCTTATGGCAAATGAGGCGTTTTTGTATTCGGTTGTATCTATTTTATTTTCAGAGCCGAATATTTCTATTTCAGGGTTATATACCCAGCAATAGAGTTTCCTGTCATTGGCCAGCGCCCTGACTTTAAGGTTTTTGCCGGATAGGTCTTTAATAAAGGCTTTCCTGGATTCGAATTTTTCTACTCTGAAATCGGTGTCTTTGATGAAATCCGATATGCATTTGAAATATTTATATAGATCGAGCGGCTGGATATATGAGTCCCACCACCATGCCATTACGGTTCCCGAAGATGGAGTTGTCAGCCCTGTCCACAATGCCGAGTGGAGAATGCTTCCCTCGGGGTCATTCTTCCGGTTCATAAGCTTGCTTCCGAATTCGCCGAAGAAAAAAGGCTTGTCAAGTTTGGAGAACCGTTCGTACTCTGTATCTATAATAGTGGTTATGTTATTTGTGTAAGTGTGGACCTGTGAAAAATCTATATCATCGAGTTTAAATGTGTCAAAGTTCACCCTTGCCCCGTAACTTGTCGTGACAAGATGGTTGTGGACATCGTTTTGTTTTATGAATTCCGACATCTCCTTATGCCACCTCGTATCTGTTTTAACGTCGAATCCGGTAATATATGACGCTTCATTGAAAAGCTCCCATGCCATCATGTTTTTTGAGTATCCCCAGCGGGCGATTATGTAGCGCAGGCGGTTTTTAAATATATTTTTTGCTGTTTCGTCCGAGAAAAAATCATTCGGCTCAGAACACGGCCCGTTATTTGCCGCGTTATAGGGGTTTTTATCCCATTCCGGGTCTGTTGTTTTGCTGAATTGCCCATGGTTGTTAAGAACAAGCTGTATATAGATGTTTTTCTCTTCAGCATAATCGAGTATCTTATCCAGGGAGGAGGCTCTTCTCAGGTGATATTTCTTCAGGCCTTCGAAATCTTTTCCTGTCCATTCCAATGCCAGGTTCCAGGGGCACATCCAGATTCGCGCCCAGTTTTCGCCGTTTTCCGACATCTTCCTGAAGTATTTTTTATAGCCCGAAGCGGAAGCCCAGCCGACATTATGCCCGACAGGAAAGAAAAATTCCCGGTTTTCAAATTCAAAATAAGAATTGTCTTCGGGGCTTACGATTATGTTTCCTTTGTTTTCAGATTCTATGCATTGAAAAGAAAACAAATCACTGTTTGTTTCGCCCCATTTATTTTTGACTTTTATTATGCCTTTCCACAGGCCTTTCTTATCCGGGGCGAATCTCGCTTTCCATAAGTATTTTTCTCCTCCATCCTGTTTTTGGATGTCATATAGAAATCCGTCAACCCGCAGTTTTTTGTTTTCGGGCGAAACCAGTTCGGCGAAAACAGTGATTTCGTCATAATCAAACGGGTTCTTTATCTCTGAATCGAAGACGATATCTATCTCCTGTTTTTCTCTCCATCCAACAATATCTTTTGAAAGAGATATCGAAGTGAGAACAGGGATTTTATCGGTTGTTTCAATGCCGCGACAGTCGGAGACAGGAAAATAAAGCAATAATATGAGTAAAGTTGTATGTATGGGTAAATTCTTCATATATGTATGGTTGACTAACAAGTTAATATAACCTTTTTATGCGTAAATGTCAAGAGAGGGTAATCAGTTTTTGCCCTGATAAGCGCGCTTTTTTGCGCGTTGCATTTTAAGAAGGTCTTCTTTTTTCCTGATAGTTTCTCTTTTGTCGAATTTTGTTTTGCCTTCTGCGATTGAGAGTTCGACTTTCACCTTGCCCTTTTTAAAATAGAGTTTCAGAGGTATCAGTGAATGGCCTTTTATGGAAGTCTGCCCGAATAGTTTTCTTATTTCTGATTTATGGAGGAGCAGCCTTCTTGTTCTTAAGGGGTCATGGTTGTTCCTGTTGCCGAATTCGTAGGGACTGATATGGAGATTAAATATAAATACCTGTCCATTTTCGATTTTTGCGAAGGAGTCGGATAAATTCCCCTTTTTATTCCTCAGGGATTTTACCTCGGTGCCTTTCAATTCTATCCCGGTTTCCATCGTATCAAGTATGGTGTAGTCCCTGCGGGCTTTTCTGTTTGTAATGATTGTTGTCATAAGTTTATCTTGAGAAAGTTTCAACTACACTTGGTTCTGGTGAACTGAGTCAAGTAAGTATTTTTCACTCATTCTCGTCCCGCCTTGGGCGGGACTCCGAGGCGGTCGCTGGAAGAATACCAGCTCCCGAATCCGTTCAAAATATTTACTTAACTCTCTCTCCTAATATTTACCTGTGATTATCTGAGCTATCTGTGATTCCTGCCGTTTTGCTTTTTTATTTTTAATGGTTTTTTACTTGCTCAGCATGAAATCAGGGTCGTTTTTAAGTTTTTCTCTTGTTTCTTCAAAGAGCATTTTCATTGCCGGATGGTCGGAACTGAAAGCTCTTTTTGAAAAATCGGGGTCCGACTTTATTTTTTCAAATTCAGGTTTGAATTCCTTGAAATAGGAGCCGTAAATATGGAGAGAATCCGATATGTCCACGTAACGCCCGGTCATTACGGGCTTGTTAATCCTTTTGGAAATCTGCCCTGCTATTTTATTCTGGAGGTCTGTCATAGCAAAAGCATTCATAAACCATGCCTTGTATGCATCCCTGCTTCTCCAGTGAGTATTAAGGTTAAGGGTCAGCATGCCTTTTGTATCTTTTAACAGGCGGAACCATAGCCTTTGAAGACAGGGGGGATCTTCTAATTTAACGTCTGCGGTGGGCATCCATGTGATTGCCTGCGCTCTTCTGGTATAATGGGTTTCACATAGTTTTTCTATTATGTATTCCATCTGGTTTACAGGCTGCAGCTTCTTAGATGAAGGGTTTTCAAGGTCCTCCGTTGCGGTGTAATCAAATAGCCGGCCGTGGTATGTATATGTCCATTTTTCTTTATCCAGGGGGTTTACCCAGTGATCGTGAATTCCCTCTACGACTTCCTGCCTGTATATTTCCAGCTCGGACGGGCCTCCCGGGAAATTCTTGTGGATTCTTGGTTCGGCCAACGGTTCCGTTACTTCAATTATTGCGGTAGTATCTTTGCTGGGCGGGTCTATGAATTCTCCCGAGGAGTTTTTGCGGTCATATTCCGTCCGGATATCAATGCCCTTTTCCCAGACTTCGACAATTGCCTTTTCCCAGACTTCGGGGAGACACTTTCCTTTGATATATAAACACGGGATATTAGCATTTTTCATATGATACCGTCTCTTATGTTTTACTCCTCAAGAATGATTTCTTTAACCTGGATTAATTCGGCAATGCTGTTGCCCCCGTTTAGCGGCAGGCGTGCTTTGACAACAGCAGTATCGCAGTCTTCCGAAATCTCTTCATCGGTAAATTCAGCGCCCCGGACGTAAGAAGTAATATTGATTTTGCCTTTTATTGTACCTTTTTTACTTAGTATTGCGAAGATGCTATTGGATAAATTGGAGAGGGCGTCTATTTTTGCTGCGCGGTTTGCCATAAGTTTTTTTCTCCCGGGCTGTTCTATATCCTTCGGGGCATTACCGCTGCCGATTGCTACAAGGTAATTCCCGCTGATATTGATACCGGGCGTTTCAATTTCGGATTTTTTCAGTTTCAGTATGCCGGTAGGCGACGCGCACCCCTGGAGGATGATGGTTAACAACAAAAAGATTGTAAGGGCAGATTTAATTGTGTTTCCCTCTACTTGTCCACCGAATAAATTCTAACGAAGGACGTAGGATGTCCTCTTCGCTGGGACGATGGACGTGTTATTGTTTTCTTTGCGTCCTACGTTTCTCGTCTTTACGTCTTTCGTAATTTGTGGTGCGGACAAGAGGACTTGCCTACTACGTAATTTGCTCGGGGTAGCCTCACAAATTACTGCGCAGGCCCACCCCGTAAAAGCTGACGTTCCTCCTCTTCGTCGGAACTGTTCCTCCTGCTTGTCGGCGCTTTTACTTGCTTCAAGTCCTTCAGTCCAACACTTCCCGTCCGCCGAAGCCCCCGGTATGAAATACCCGATTCCAAGCGAAGGCTGATGGTGCGGACAAGAGGACTTGAACCTCCACAGCCTTTCGGCCACTAGAACCTGAATCTAGCGCGTCTGCCAATTCCGCCATGTCCGCAATATAATTCAGTTGCCTATTATCCGAATATTGCCAATTTATGTCAAATAAAAAACCCGGCTGGAGCTGCTGTAAATATTTATTTCAGTAAAAAGCCTTTATATAGTAAATTAATTAGATATGAAAAAAGTGTTTTTCCTGTTTATTGTATTTTTCGCGTTTTCGGTCGTGTCCGGTTTTTCGCTTAACGGCCCTGCCGGCAGGGTTGAAACCAGCATATATAAATCTTATGGCGTCCCGTATATAGATATCAATTCGATAGTGAAATCTTTCGGCCTGGTTTTATACTGGAATCCGGTTTTAAAAGAGGTTAAGCTCGAGGCTCCGGGGTTTGCCCTTCTTATGAGTTTAAACAACAGGTATGCATCTGCAAACGGCCGGACGTTCGATATGTCCGGGCCGATGATATTTCACAACGGTATTCTTTATGTCCCGTTGGATGTTAAGGAGCAGGTGCTTGACCTGTATATGAAAACGGGTGATTCTGCGGCCGGCAACAAGAGAGCCAGGCTTCAGAATTTCAAGGTTGTTATTGATCCCGGCCACGGCGGAGAAAATATCGGGGCGAGAAATAAAAACGGCGCGGATGAAAAAACAATTGTCCTGGATATAGCGAAGAAAGTTATGGCTATCCTTGAAAAAAACGGTTTGCAGGTCGTTATGACAAGGGATAAAGACGTATTTTTAAAGTTGTCTAAGAGATGTGATATCGCGCAATCCGAGAAAGCCGACTTATTTATAAGCATACACGCGAATTCTGCTCCCGCCAAAAGTGTCACGGGAATTGAAACCTTTGTCCTGGGTATCCCGACCTCGGAGGTTATAAAATCTATAGAAGAGATAGAAGACGGGGAGCTTGCTTTGGGCGATTCCATATATACTAACGGCCAATCGGAACCCATAGATTCAGCCAAGAGAAAACGTTTAAGCAAACGGCTGGCCTGTTTTATAAACGAGGAAGTTGTCAAAAGCGCTCAGGTCAAAAACAGGGGAGTCAAAGAGGCAAGGTTTTATGTCCTCAGGAATACGGATATGCCGGCGGTCCTTGTAGAGGTCGGATTTATATCCAATGCCGATGAAAGCGTGCTTCTTTTACACGAAGATTACAGGAATAAAATTGCGCAGGGGATCGCTTCGGGTGTATTAAACTATTTTCAGGAATGACTATGAAGAAGAAAACTGTTTTGCCGGTCGGTATTTTTGATTCGGGAGTCGGGGGATTGACAGTCCTTAAAGAGATAATAAAAATCCTGCCCGGTGAAGATATTGTTTATTTCGGGGATACCGCAAGAGTCCCTTACGGCACGAAATCTCCAGAGACAATAAAGCGGTTTGCGGCTGAAAACTGCGATTTTCTGCTTCAGAATCATGTTAAGGCTATAATAGCGGCCTGTAACACTGTTTCATCGGTTGCGCTGCCTTATATTGAAAGCAGAGTAAACGTTCCTGTGATTGACGTCGTGAAGCCGGCGGTCGAAACGGCGCTGGCCTTATCAAAGAGTAAAAGAATCGGTATCATAGGCACGAAAGCCACCATTTCGAGCGGTGCATACGAAAAACGCATAAAAGAATTATGCCCGCGGGCGATAGTCTTTTCGAAAGCATGCCCTTTGTTTGTTCCGCTTGTTGAAGAAAATATCCTGCGCGGAAAGATATTGGATAGCGCGGTAAAAATGTACCTGGAAGGTTTCAGGCTGAGAAAAATAGACGCGCTTATACTTGGATGCACGCATTATCCTCTTATAAAAAAACAGATAAAGGTGTTTATGGGCGCCCGTGTGCATATTGTCGATTCTGCCCGCGCTTCGGCGCGCAAGTTGGCTGATGTCCTTGCCGGTGAAAGGCTAAAGTCTTCTCAGAAAAGGGGCAAAGTCCGGTTTTATGTAAGTGATTCGCCTGAATCTTTCCGGTGTTTGGGCAGAAAGTTCCTGGGTTGCGGCCTGGGTGAAATAAAGGTTGTCAGGGAGGAAGTTTCCTATGTATGGAGTAAGCGTGGAAGATGAATTCAGTGCCGCACACAGCATAACATTGGCGGACGGGAGAAGAGAAGCAGTCCACGGGCACAATTGGAAAGTTGTTGTTACCGTCGAAGCTGAATTGCCCGGGGAAACAGGCATGGTCTGTGATTTCAAGGACCTGAAAAATACTTTGTGTTCGGTGCTTAAGATGCTTGACCATAAGAACCTGGACGAAGTTGAATTCTTTGTTGATAGCGCCCCCACTGCGGAAAACATAGCAAAATATATATACGACAGGATGTCCGACAGATTGAAATTAAAAGGAAAAAGTATATTAAAGGAAGTAAAAGTCTGGGAAACGGAAGGCAGCTCTGCCTTCTATAGGGTGTAAATTTACCGGAGGAGCCTGTTATGGAAGTTTATGATGCGGTTGTTTCAAGAAGGACCATAAGAAAATTCAAGCAGAGAAATATCCCTTTCAGGGTTTTGAAACAATTAGTAAACGCCGGAAGACTTGCCCCCAGCGCAGCTAATCTCCAGCCCCTTAAGTTTATTGTAGTTACGGCTGCAAAGGTAAGGGAGAAAATATTCGGCTGCCTGAGGTGGGCCGGGTACATCTCCCCGGAGTGGAATCCTGCTAAAGGCCAGAAACCCGTGGCCTATATAGTAATAATTAATAACCTGGAGATTGCCGCGCAGGGCCACTTTGAGAGGGACAGCGGCGCCGCTGCCCAGAATATAATCCTTTCGGCGTGGGAAAAAGATATCGGTTCCTGCTGGCTTGGCGCGATAGACAGAAAAAAAATTTCCGAGATCCTTAAAATCCCTGCGGCTTACTTTGTTGACACAGTTATAGCGCTTGGTTTTAAGGATGAAAAACCCGGTGCCGTGAAATGGGGGGAAGACTGCAGATATTACAAGGGGAAGGACGGAGAACTGAAAATTCCCAAGAGGGCAATGAAAGAGATATTACATAGAGATAAGTTTTAGGTTTTATTTTGCTACAAGGTTTACTATTTTTTTCGGCACATAGATTTTCTTGATAAGTTTCCTGCCATCGGTAAATTTCCTGACATTTTCGTTTTCCAAAGCCTTATCAAGAATGTCTTCTTCCGATATGGATTCAGGAACTTTCAAAACGCACCTGACTTTCCCGTTTATCTGTACGGGTATCTCTATCTCATCGAATATTGTAAGTTTTTCGTCATATGAGGGCCATTTCGATTTAAAAACACTATCATTATGGGATGTGATTTTCCAGAGTTCTTCGGCCAGATGAGGGGCAAAAGGCGATATAAGAATAATTGTTTTTTCTATGGAGGCTTTTTTAACGGGTGAATCCTTCATTTCTTTGCCGAGCGCGAAATTTATAAATTCCATGAAAGCGCTTATCGCAGTGTTGAACCTGAATGATTCAAGCCGTTCCGTGATGTTTTTTATCAATATGTGAAGCTGGCGGGTGAATGCTTCGTTTTCCGTCCCGTCTGAAGATGTTTCCCATGCGCTGAGCGCCCAGTCCCATAACCGCCTTAGAAATTTGTAGACACCCTCTATTCCGTTATCATTCCATTCAGAATCGACCTCGGGAGGCCCTATAAAGAGTTCATAAAGCCTTACTGAATCCGTGCCGTACTTGTTTACGAGGTTGTCGGGGCTGACTACATTGCCTTTTGATTTGGACATTTTTTCAAGTTTTTTTGTTTTTTCGCTGAATTTACATACCATCCCCTGGTTAAAAAGCCTTGTAAACGGCTCGTCAAAAGAAAGATATCCGCAATCGAACAGAACCTTTGTGAAAAACCTGGCGTATAAAAGGTGTAATATGGCGTGTTCTATGCCTCCGACATAACAGTCGACAGGCATCCATCTGGAGAGTTGTTTTTCATCAAATGGCGCCGTTTTTAATCCCGGGCTGGGATATCTCAGGAAATACCATGAGGAACCCGCCCATTGCGGCATCGTATTTGTCTCGCGTCGGGCTTTGCCTCCGCATTTTGGACAATCTGTTTTTACAAATTCCGGTATGTTTGCAAGAGGGGAATCCCCGGTGCCGCTTGGCTGGTATTTTTCGACTTCGGGAAGAAGAACTGGAAGCTGTGCCTCCGGTACGGGGACTTCGCCGCATTTTTCACAAAAGACAATGGGGATGGGTTCTCCCCAGTATCTCTGCCTTGAAAATATCCAATCCCTCAGTTTGTATTTCACGGTCTTTTTTGCCAGGGATCTTTCCTCCAGCCATTTTACTATTTCGTTTCTCCCTTTGGCGGAATCCATCCGGTCGAATTTGCCGGAATTGACCATTATCCCTTCTTCCGTGTACGCTTTTGAAAGGTTTCCGGATGAATCTCTTGCGGATTTTTCCGATGAAATGACTTCCGTTACAGGAAGATCGAATTTCTTTGCGAAAGCAAAATCTCTTTCATCGTGCGCAGGCACGCACATGATTGCCCCTGTCCCATAAGAGGCCAGCACATAATCACCGACCCAGACGGGTATCTCTTTGCCATTTACCGGGTTTACGGCATAAGCGCCGGTGAAGACTCCGGTTTTCTCCTTTTTTTCCGCGGTTCTCTCTATCTCGGATTCTTTTTTTGCCATCTCGATATATTTCGTGACGTCTTTTTTATGGTTCTTATCGGTTATTTTCGGTATAAGTTCGTGTTCCGGCGCAAGCACGACATATGTTGCGCCGAAAAGCGTATCAGGCCTCGTGGTAAACACTTTTAAGTGATGTTCCTGGCCCCCGGGCGATTTGACAGTGAATAATATTTCCGCCCCTTCGCTTTTGCCTATCCAGTTTGCCTGCATTATCTTCACTTTTTCAGGCCAGTCAAGCTTGTCGAGGTCTTTCAGCAGGCGCTCTGCGTATTCGGTGATTTTAAGCATCCATTGCATCATATCCTTTTTTTCGATTTCCGAACCGCATCTTTCGCATTTATTTCCTATAACCTCTTCGTTCGCAAGGCCTGTCTTGCATTCCGGACACCAATTAATGGGCATTTTTTTTCTGTAAGCGAGGCCTTTTTTGAACATTTGAAGGAATATCCATTGTGTCCATTTGTAATATCCGGGGTCGCTTGTATTTATTTCTCTCGACCAGTCATACATCGCTCCGATTTCTTTGAGTTGCCTGCGTATATTGTTTATGTTTTTTTCGGTGTTGGTTTTCGGGTGCAGGCCTTTTTTGATTGCGTCGTTCTCCGCGGGGAGCCCGAATGAGTCCCATCCCATAGGGTGAAGGAGGCTGAACCCTTTCAGGGTTTTATATCTGGACCACACATCGGAAAGGACATAACCCCTCCAGTGGCCCACATGAAGGCCTGTGCCGGACGGGTAAGGGAACATATCAAGGCAGTAATACTTGGGTTTTAGGTCTTCTTCCTCAGTCCTGTATAGGCCGGATTTTTCCCATATATCCCGCCATTTTTTCTCTATTTCTTTAGGTTCGTATTTCATGTTTGCAAAATCTCCGTACAGTAGGGAAAAATTATACCAGAATTAACCGCCATATAAAGGAAAATATAACGGCCGGACCGGGAAGATTAAAAGCGCTTGACAAAATTAGGGAAGCCTAATATATTTAGAGAGCTCTAAAAAGGAGGTGCGCAGTGAGTCCGGATATGACTGCATCGATGGAAGATTATCTTGAAAGCATTTATATATTAAACGAGAGGAAGAAGCATGTAAGGGTAAAAGATATGGCAAGGCAGATGAATGTGAAACCCCCTTCTGTCATAGAGGCTTTGAAATCCCTTGAAAAAAAGAAATTTGTCATTCATGAGCCATATGGATATATAGAACTTACGGAAGAAGGCCTGAAAATGGCCAAAAGGATCTATAAAAGGCATAAAAATTTAAAAAATTTCCTTTCCTGTGTCCTTTGCCTTGATGAAAGAACCGCGGAAAGCGATGCCTGCCGGATTGAACACCACTTAAGCAAAGAAACCCTTGAAAGGGTGATGGGATTCATGGCGTTTATGGACGAAAATCAGGGTAAAAATAAGAATGCTGCTATGTTCAGGGATTTTAACGTTTATTTCAAATCCTTCGGGAACAGGTAAGAAAACAGGGTGAACATACAGGGAGGGGCGGTTTAAATTAAATGAGAACTCTTGGCACTGTTGATAAAGGCAAGAATGTGAAGATTGTCAGAATCGGAGCGGGGACGGGGTTGCTGGGAAAATTGAATTCCATGGGTATTTATGTAGGAGACAGGATAAAGGTCATCAATAATGCGGGCGGTCCTGTCATCATTTCCAGGGATAATATGCGGCTTGCTATCGGACGCGGGATGTCGCAGCAGATATATGTGGCAGAGGAAGAAGAATGATGAAAAAGAAAATAACGGTTGCTCTTGCGGGAAACCCTAATTCAGGCAAGACAACCATATTTAACGAACTGACAGGTTCGAATCAGAAAATAGCGAACTATCCCGGTGTCACGGTGGAGAAGAAAGAAGGCGTTTTCGATTTTCAGGGTTATACCGTTTCTCTTGTAGACCTACCCGGCACTTACAGCCTTACTGCAAATTCAATTGACGAAATAATTGCCCGCGATTTTCTTATAGAGGAAAAACCCGATATAGTGATAAACGTTATTGATTCTTCAAATCTTGAGAGGAGCCTTTATCTGACGATGCAATTGATGCAGCTTAAGGTCCCTCTTGTGCTTGCATTCAATATGTATGATGCCGCGTTGAAATTGGGGGTGAGCATAAACAGGGAACTTATCAGCGAACTTTTGGGCATAGTATCTGTTTTCACGGTGGCCACAAAAAAATCAGGCATAATTGAATTAATGGAAAAAAGCATTTTGCTGTATGAAGGAAAACTGGGAAACAGGAATGTTACGGTCAATTACGGCGTGGATATAGAAAAAGAATTGAACCTGCTGGAAACGATAATAAACAGGGATAGCCGGCTGTCGGGAAAATATCCGGCCAAGTGGCTGGCAGTTAAAATTATTGAACAGGACGGCCAGATCTTAAAAAAAATCCAGGACAGCCCTGTATATCAGGAGATAAAAAAACAGCAGAGCGAAAGCATAAAAAAATTAAAAAGCATATACGCCGACGATGTTTTTGTGCTGATGTCTGACAGGCGTTACGGATTTATAAGCGGAGCGTGTTCCGAAGCGGTGAAAATCACAAAGGAAGACAGGCATACGATTTCTGACGTGATAGACAAGGTGCTTATACACAGGTTTTTCGGGATACCGATTTTCCTGTTGTCGATGTGGCTTATTTTCAGGTTAACATTTTCCCTCAGCCAGCCCCTTATAAATCTTATACATTCCGGGCTGAATATTTTAGGTTCCGTCATCGGAAGTTTTATGGCCGATGGCAGCTTAATCAGGTCCTTTATAGTTGATGGAATAATCGGGGGTGTGGGAGGCGTCTTATCCCTTGTCCCTGTGATTATGCTGTTATTTTTTGCGATTGCTGTTCTGGAGTATTCGGGTTATATGGCGAGAATAGCCTTTATTATGGACAGGTTAATGCATAAGATCGGCCTGCACGGAAGGTCATTTATCCCTATGTTGCTGGGTTTCGGGTGCAATGTTCCCGGGATAATGGCGGCGAGGTCTATTGAAGACTATAACGACAGGATGGTTACAATCCTGATAAACCCTTTTATGAGCTGCGGCGCGCGGCTGCCGGTTTACGCGATTTTCATAGGGGCTTTTTTTCCGGAAAAGATGGCGGGGAACGTATTATTTTCGATTTATCTGGTCGGGATAATTGTTGCGGTCGTTGTAGCTAAAATATTCAGAGCATATGTTTTTAAAGGGGAAACAGAATCTTTTGTTATGGAGCTGCCTCCTTACCGTATTCCTACAATTAAACTTGTGGTGATGCATATGTGGGAAAAGGTATATTCATACCTGAATAAAGCGGGAACTATTATTTTTATAGGGTGTGTTTTTATCTGGTTTTTAAGCAATTACCCGGCAAATGTGAATTATTCGAAAGATTATGGCGGTCTGATTAAAAAGGCGGAAGAAACCGGCAGCCGGTCTAAGGTCGAAGAACTCCAGGCTGAAAAAGCCAAAGAATCTTTAGAAAAAAGCTATGCAGGGACAATGGGGAAAAAAATAAGCCCCTTATTGCGCCCCCTGGGGATATATGACTGGAAAGTATCGGTTTCCCTTATCGGAGGATTTGTCGCCAAGGAAATAATAATAGGGACATTGGCGACATTGTATTCTGTCGGAAACCCGTCCGAAATACATATGTCTTTGCAGGAATCTTTAAAACAATCCCGGTTTCCTGATGGAAGCAGAATGTATGCGCCCCTTAACGCGTACTCCCTGATGATATTTGTCCTTCTTTATGTACCCTGTATAGCATCCATAGCCGTGATAAAACGCGAGACAAATTCATGGTTTTGGCCTATATTTACGGCTGTATATACCACATCAATAGCATGGATTGTGGCTTTTTCTGTTTTTCAGATCGGCAGGTTTTTAGGATTCGGGATTTGAAGAAATCTAATCGCCTTGCAATGCAGCTCTGTTTTATTATACAATCACCGGTTGGATTTAAGCTTAAAGGTCTTTATTATAAGGTTTATCTCCCCTGCGGATTTGCTTTGCAAATCAATACGCGGGGGTGCAATGAATGAAGAATGGTTATTAAGTTATTGAGTTACCGGATAAAAAATAAAGAATTAATAATCTAAACTTAATAACTATTAACTGAATAACTCAATAACTAATGTTTTGGATTGCGCCCGTAGCTCAGTCTGGATAGAGCGTCTGCCTCCGGAGCAGAAGGCCGTGCGTTCGAGTCGCGCCGGGCGCACCAATTATTGTTGACTGATGTTTACTTTAAAAATACGATATATTAAAGGAGTTTTATCAAATGAGAAGTGATGGAAGAAAAAAAGATGAGCTCAGGGAAATAAGGATAACCAAAGGGTTCATAAGGCATAATCCCTCATCCGTTCTTATTGAATTTGGGAATACAAGGGTTATTTGCTCTGCAACAGTTGAAGATGATGTCCCCAGGTGGTTGAAAGAGCAGTCTGCCGGAGGCGGTTGGGTAACCGCGGAATATTCTATGCTCCCGGCGTCAACCCCTTCAAGGACACAGAGGGAATCTTCCAGGGGGAAAATCGGGGGCAGGACCCACGAAATACAGCGTCTTATCGGCAGGGCATTGAGGTCTGTAATAGACCTTGAAAAGCTCGGGAGAAAAACCGTGTGGATTGATTGCGATGTTATCGAAGCTGACGGGGGAACAAGGACAGCTTCTATAACCGGGGCTTTTATCGCCTTAAGCCTTTCAATCGATAGGATGCTTGAAGAAAAAAGGTTGAAGGCGGATCCCGTGAAAGATTACATTGCTGCGGTAAGTGTCGGCATCGTGGAATCAGAAGTGCTGGTGGACCTTTCTTATCAGGAAGATTTTTCCGCCGATGTTGACATGAACGTTGTAATGACGGGAAAAGGTAAATTCGTTGAAGTACAGGGCAGCGGCGAGGAATCTGTTTTTTCCAAAGAACAGTTAGATGAGATGCTGCTGCTTGCTTCCCAGTCGATAAAGAAAATTATACTTAAACAGAAAAGTGTGCTGAAAAATTAAGGGCTTTAACTTACCGGAGGACATATGTTTGAGCTTGTGCTGGCGACAAATAACAAGAATAAGATTAAAGAGATAAAACAGATATTAAAAGGCCTCCAGATAAAGTTTTATACACTTGAAGATTTCGAAAACATTGAAAATGTGGTTGAAGACGGCAGTACATTTGAGGAGAATGCCGTTAAGAAAGCCAGGGAAATAGCCATTCAGACAGGCAAGCTCACTCTTGCCGACGATTCGGGTATAGAAGTGTATGTCCTTAACAATGAACCCGGAGTCAGGTCTTCAAGGTATGCGGGGGAGAATGCCACCGATATGGAAAATATGGTTAAGCTGCTGGACAGAATGAAGGGATTCCCGCCGGAAAGAAGAGGAGCCCGGTTTGTCTGTGTGATAGCTCTTGCCGATAAAGAAAACCTGATAGGGACCGTAACCGGCAGTTGCGAGGGTATCGTGTTGAATGAACCCCGGGGCGGCGGCGGTTTCGGCTACGACCCCGTTTTTGCAAAGTTGGAATACGGGAAAAGCTTTGCGGAACTGGATCTCCAGGTAAAAAACCGCATAAGCCACAGGGCGAATGCTATTGAAAAGACAAGGCTGATACTTGAGAGGTTAATAAACAGGGAATCTTAATATCAGCGAAATATCTCGCCCAGGGGCTTAATTTCCGTCTTCAATATTGGTTTTTCTATAGTTCCAGTCGCATGAATTGTGGTCAGCCTGCATTTTATATTGCCGATTCTTTTCGCCAGCACATCAGCGCCTGAATCTTCAGAGCCTTCAAAGAAGCCGCTCTCTATGGAGAAATCTATTTTTTTATCAAATCCGATATAACCTTTAGGCATCAAAAGAAAATGCTCGCTGGAAAACACCGCATCAGGAATAAACACTCTTTGTTTTTTGACTTTAAATGCCAGGTCGGCTTCCGTGAAAACCGCTTTTTTCAGTTCGGGATTAGTAATGACCAGGATCTGCCATATGCCGTCAAAAAGCTTCATATCCCACAGCCTTCCGTCCGAAATTGTCAAGCTCCCTTCGCCGTCGAATGTTTCTGGTTTTCCGGCCAGGCCCCATAGCTTGATATAAAAGCCGGTTTTCCCCCTGACGTTCTGTTTTTTATCGAATATCGTGTTGAAAAACTCTTCCAATTGCATGTCTTTTATGCTGTTTTCAAGTGTGAAAGCGGCGGGCGGGCCGTTTTTGAATGACACGAAAATGTTGCCTGTCATGCTTCCGGAGCAGACATTTTTTGCCGAAAATTCGATTGCCGCTTTTTCCGGTGTGTACTTTATATTGCCCGAAATTCCCTTTAATTCCATTTTTCTGTAAGTCAGCGCGTCTGACGAAAAGTCGGCCTCGATAGTTATATTTTCCGATTCTGATTGTTTGCCTTTCGCGCTGCCTTTGATGAATATCTTACTGTTGCTGTATACCGGAGGGGCGTATTCTTTTAACCTGTCCAGGGAT
>JAFGBE010000018.1 GCA_016933315.1 Candidatus Auribacterota bacterium | reverse complement strand
CAAGGAAGCGTTGTTTTATTCGTTATGCGATCCTGTAAAAGGGAGGCTTGATGAACTTTTTTCACAATTTAAAATATTCGAATCAGGTAAAAATTTCAGGGACGAATCTTTTTTGAATTCATTCATCAGCATTACCGCCAAAGGCATTGCCTCTTTTGTCAATGAAAAAAGAGCATCTCTGCTTTTGATCCTCGATTGCAGCGCCGGCACCAGGTATGAAGGCTACAGGGCAGAAGTCGCAGAATATCTAGAGCGTCATTTCACTAATGATTTAAGCAAGACGCAAAAAAACGGAGAAAATTTGTATGTGATGCGTATTATCGCGGTCAATCTTGTTCAAAGCATTATTGATATTATCAGACGGAATAAAGGCGAAAGCTGGTCCGGGAAAATCATCGCCGGATATCTGCGCTATCATATTCGGGGGATAGCGCAATTTTTTGAAAGTTAACAGCGGTGTTTTTTTATATTAATAACGGACAAGCATTCGTTAATAGCTTTGGAGGAAACGAATATGAATGTACTTGCGTTAGTGGGAACAAAAAGAAAAAAGGGCTTAACCGCATCTTTATGCAATAAAATTCTGGAAGGAGCTGAAGAAAGCGGCCATGATACGGAGATAATATTTTTGTATGAACACAGGATAGAGTTTTGTACAGGCTGCTGGGCGTGCGCGAAAGAAGGACAATGTGTTATTAACGATGACTTTGCCGGGTTGTATTCCAAAGTAAAAGCTGCTGATGTAATTATTCTGGGAACTCCATGTTATTGGGGTAATGTGACCGCAGTGATGAAAGCGTTTTTTGACAGACATACCGGATTTGCGATGTATAATCCGCCCGGTGCCGATAACTTTCATACATTGACGACAGGGGGAAAGATTAAAACGCTTCTCAAGGAAAAATCCAATTTCGGGCCCCTTCCGGATCTCAAAGGTAAGGGATTTATTTTCGTCGTAACCATGACGGACCCGGCCCTGTTGGCATACACATCGGGAGATCTTCGCGGGACAGTAAACGCGTTAAAGACCTATATGCATAACCTGAAAGGAAAACTTTTGGGAAAACTGGTATTTACCGACACACTGTTTCGTTTTCTGAAAAATAAACAAAAGAAAATGCTTGATAAAGCTTACAGGTTGGGACGGGACCTGAAGGTACTCGGAGGTAAACGATGAGCCCAGGAGATAATATTTATTCTCAAAACCCAAAATCAATAAGGGTACTTGATACTTACTGTTATCTGCTGCCCTGCAGAGATGGTTATCTTTTGGTTGATACTGGATATCCCGGGAAATGGAAAGCATTTGAGAAAGGGCTTGAAAGAATCAACATAAGGACCAGCGAGATACGCTACATTTTTTTGACTCACCATCATAACGATCATTCCGGTCTTGTTTCCGAGATACGCGGAAGAACGGGAGCCCCGCTCATTGTGCACAGGGAGGAAGTCGTCCCTTTATCAAAAGGCATTTCAATTGTCGGCAAATCCGTTAACAGGTTTGTACATATCGCGAAAAAAATCTATTCTATTTTTACCGATTATACCTATCCTCCGGTAAAAATACGGGAAAACGACCATCTTGTGGATGGCGATGATCAGGAACTTCTGCACGGGATAGGCTGCGACGGCATAATTTTACACACGCCCGGGCATACCAAGGGATCTCTTTCCATCCTGCTCCCCGGGGGCACGCTTATCGCGGGCGATGCCGTAACGGGATTTTCAAAAACGATGTTCGCTTCGCCCCTGCCGATTATTATTGACAGCATGGACGATCTTTTTTGCAGTTGGCAAAAAATTAAATCCCGGGGTGTTCATACCTTGCTCCCTTCGCATGGCAGGGCCGTCTCCATAGATGAACTTATTTTCAGGAATCCCTGGAAAAGAAAGTAAATTGCAAATGATAGGAAAAGTCATAAAACTTCACGTAATACAGCGTAATGAATGATAGAATCCTTTTGATCTCAGTTATAGGACAAACAAAGGGATCAATTTCATAGATCAAGGCAGGGGCCGGGTAAGGAATATATTACATCAAACTCCCAAAAGGAAAAAATCCCGCCCTTCAATATTCCGGAAGCTGAATATCACGGCAGGTAAATGTTCCCTTATGCTCTCCGACCAGAAGTTCAATCGCCCAGGTTATTTCGAAAAGGTAATTGTTTTCCATTCCGTTTTTGCGCCAGTATTCGAAAAACGGTTTCATATTTATCGGGCCGGTCTGTCTTTTTCCGGTCTTTCTGATGGCTTTGAAGCGGTATCCCGGCATATTCTGTTCCGGGGACGAAAAGGAATAGCGATGCATTTCATACTCGATGCCGTCGACAACAAGCGGGTCGATCAGCGGGTCGGATTCTCCGGCGACCCAGTCTTCAATCACGTAGAATTCGTCTCTTCTGGTGCTGTTCGCCCAGTCTGTGTTGTTAAGGACCCATCCGTAAATGCAGAAAAAATAGGTGCCGGCCGAAGGGTGGTCAATCGACGCCGTTACGTCGGCAGGGCTTTCGTCGACATCATCAACCCTGACGCCCGAATAGTTTTTTCCAATGCGCCCGATTGCTCCTCCGCCGCCGTCAAAAGCAAAAACGATTTCATCGCCGTCTCCCTTCCAGGAAAGCGAATTGCTTCCGGTCCAGTATCCGGCCTGCCAGATGCTGACATGGTGCCGCCCGATGACCTCCTCAATATAGCTTCTGCCTTTGATTGTGCCCTCAGCCGCCGGACTTTTTTCGGAAGCCTTCTTTCCCGACGTGCAGGACTGGATGCAAAACAGGAAAACAATACCCAGGAAAAAAGGAACCGGCCATTTGCATTTACTCATACTTGCCTCCAACCGCACGCAGATCCCCTCTGCCTGCGGATACAATTTCAGTATACTTTTATCCGTGGGGTGCACACCAGGATATTTGACAATAATTATATTACTTTTTGAAAAACCCGCTTCGAATATGCAGGAATCGGGTCGAACCTCCTCTGTTTATTCATAATTCCCGATTATAATCCGGTTCCACTTTCCTGAAACGCCGGCCCACCGCACCTCCGTCTCAATGAATCCGAAACGACATCGCGCTCTTTTCAAAAGCCTCATCAAATTCATCTCCACTATCAGCAACTGTTGAACAGGTAAGAACGTACTTCTTGTCCCCCTTTCCGTACATATAAAAAGCCTGACGGAATACAAAGCCTCCGGGCAGTAATCAGCATATTTATCCTGCGGCACCATGTATTTTTCATCAATCTGTTCTTTTATGCCCCTGGGAATTTATGCAGAGCCTGTAAATCTGTATAAAGTATTTCCAATTATCGTAATCAAAATAAATATTTTTACACTATAGTGCCTCTTTCTTTTTTAGGATCCTGTTCAGCAATTCTAAATTTGATTTTCGAATCAGAAAATCATACAGGATTTGCCTCGTGACTCACCGATAATAAGGAAAACAAGCGTATTTTTTGCCCTTTAGCGGCAAAAAAGGAGGTACGTATACCT
>JAFGBE010000137.1 GCA_016933315.1 Candidatus Auribacterota bacterium | reverse complement strand
ATGGTAGACCTTAATCATCCTATACTGAGGAAGATGATGATAGAGGCGCCGGGAACATACCATCACAGCTTGATAGTCGGAAATCTTTCGGAAGCCGCCGCAGGCAGAATCGGAGGCAATTCTCTCCTGGCTAAAGTCGGCTCTTATTTTCACGACATAGGGAAGACTATAAAGCCCGAATATTTTTCGGAGAACGAGGGCGGTATAAAAAGCAAACATGACGAGCTGATCCCGAGCATGAGCCATCTCATTATAACGGCTCATGTGAAAGACGGCATAGAATTGGCTAAGAAATACAAGATAAGCCGCGCGGTGTTCGATATAATACGCCAGCATCACGGGACGAGTCTTGTGTATTTCTTTTACAAGCGGGCAAAGGACCAAAGCCCTTCCGCCGGCGAAGTGGATGAAGAAGCATTCAGGTATCCGGGTCCGAAGCCCTCGTCTAAAGAAGCTGCAATAGTCCTTTTGGCGGACGCGGTTGAGGCGGCATCGAGGACGCTTGACAAACCCACCCCGGCGAGAATTAAAAATTTTGTTAATGAGATAGTCGACGAGAAGATTCTGGACGGGCAGCTGGATGAAAGCCCGCTGACGATGAAAAATATCGAAGATATCAAAGAAGTGTTCAATATGGTCCTTAACGGCATGTTTCATACAAGGGTTAAATATCCGAAGAATGAAGATAGAAATAATAAATCTCCAAAAAAAGAAAGTTAACGCTCCCGTTGCGCGGAAAATAATAAAATATGTTCTGGATACGGAAAGCTGTGGCAAGGCTGCGGAACTGTCAGTCTCTTTCGTGGACAACCGGACGATACAAAGATACAATAAAAAGTATATGTCTAAAGACAGGCCTACAGATGTGTTGTCGTTCCCGATGGGCGAGGGGGAAAAAGTTGAAGGCGACGGAGATTACATGGGCGATGTTATGGTGTCGGTCGAGATGGCGGTCAGCAGGGCGCGCGAGTTTTCAAATGATATCGGCAAAGAGCTTATGATATATCTTATACACGGCATTTTGCATCTTTTAGGTTATAATGATACTGAACCATGTTCGAGAAAACAGATGGATGAAAAACAGGCAAAGATAAGCGGTTTATTGTGGGATAGGAGAAAATGGAAACTACTAACAAAATCTTAAAAAGCTTTAACCATGCGATAGAAGGGCTTTACTACATACTGCGAACACAGCAGAATTTCCGTATACATTTCCTGGTAGCCATCCTTGTCGTTCTGATGGGCATGTACTTTGGCATAGATAAGGGCGAATTTATGATTCTTTCCGTCCTGATATTTTTTGTCCTGATAACGGAAGTGTTTAACACGTGTATCGAGCTTCTGACCGATATGATAAGCGAAACTTACCATCCTATCGCAAAAATAGTTAAGGATGTCTCCGCAGGCGCTGTCCTGCTTGCTTCCTTTGTAGCTATGGTGATAGGATATATTATTTTTTATAACCATCTGGATACGCGTATTGAGCTGGGTATTAACTATATTGTAGGGATACCGAGCCATATAACATTTATTGTTTTTATTCTTGCGGTGACGCTGTCGATAATGATTAAATTGCTCCTGCACAGGGGCAGGCCTCTTCTGGGAGGGATGCCGAGTGTTCATAGCGCAGTAGCTTTCGCGATGTGGGGAACGATAATATTTGTTTCCAAGTCCCGTCTGCTTGTCGCTGTCGGTTTTCTTCTGGCATTAATGGTTGCCCAGAGCAGGGTAGCGGCGAAGAT
The DNA here is from genome assembly GCA_016933315.1 of Candidatus Auribacterota bacterium. Taxonomy (GTDB): domain Bacteria; phylum Auribacterota; class UBA6266; order UBA6266; family UBA6266; genus UBA6266. Next base: position 10,030 of record JAFGBE010000137.1, on the reverse strand, counting down.
TCATTCCATATATGAAGTGGTTTCAGGCGCTATACTGGGAATACTGCTCTCGATTTTATTGTTTAAGTTATATTTGTGAAAAAGGTTCTTAGGTGATATTAAAATGGCAACAGGTGTGATTATCGAAGTAATTGTTATGATTATGCTGATTTTTCTTTCAGCTTTCTTTTCAGGCATCGAGACCGCTTTGACTTCGATGACTAAACTCAGGATAAAACAGTTGCTCAGCAAGGAAAACAAGAAAGCCGAAGTGATAAACATCTGGGTGAAAAAATCCGATAAGCTTTTGATTACAATATTGGTCGGCAATAACATAGTGAATATAGGAGCCGCTTCAATGGGGGCGCTTGTGGTGGATAATTTATTCGCCCACGCTTCCATGGGCAGGGCAATTGCCATTTCATGGTTCACTGTTACATTCCTGATACTGACTTTCGGGGAAATCATACCGAAATCGGTTGCGAGAAAACACGCCGAAGGCATCTCTATATTCTGCCTTCCGTACCTTCGTGCAATATCAATAATGCTGACGCCTGTAAATAAGATATTCACTTTTATAGTGAGGATATTCATGAGGATAATAGGCTCCGATTATCAGGTTGTGCCTGCAAAAATAACGGAGGAAGAAATAAAAACTTTTGTCGATGTGGGGGAGAAAGAAGGGGTAATCCCCCGCGATGAGAAAGAGTTGATACATTCGATTTTCGAGTTCGGCGATAAGATAGTCAGGGAGATTATGACGCCCCGTGTTGATATTATCGCTGTCGCCGAGGATGAACCCGTAGAAGCCGCTAAAAATATAGTAAAAAAGACGCTGTTTTCCAAGATACCTGTCTATGGAAAAGACATGGATGACATGAAAGGGATTTTTTACGCTAAAGACCTGATAGCTGCAAACTCATCGGAAGATTTCCCGGGAGAGCTGAAACTTGCGGATATTATGAGGGAAGTTTTATTTGTCCCCGAAACCAAAAGAATTTCGGCGTTGATGAAAGAAATGCAGAAAAAGAAAGTCCATATTGCCATAGTGCTTGACGAGTACGGCGGAACAGCCGGGCTTGTGACTCTTGAAGATATCATTGAAGAAATAGTGGGCGAAATACAGGATGAATTCGATACAGACGAGAATTATTATACTGAGATAAATGAAAATGAGTATATCTTCGATGCTAAAATGTCCATAGATGAGGCAAATGAGTATTTGTCCAAGGGAGCAAGGCTGCCGGAGAGCGAAAATTATGATACCATCGGCGGATTTATCATCGCACATCTGGGCAAAATCCCCAGAAAAGGCGAAAAGATAGCTATGGAAAACCTTTCCATGGAGATTGTAGATGCCGATGATAAGTCTGTAAAGAAGGTTAAAGTTACGGGGAAGAAGGAAGAATAGACCATGCTAAAAAAGGTTAGAGGATATTTTTTTACGGGGCTCCTGGTCCTTTTTCCGGTTTTAGGCACTGCCGGAGTTATTTACTGGCTGTTTATCTTTATAACCAATTTTCTTGTAAAGCCGCTGAGCCATTATATCCCTTCCGATAAGCAAATATTCATCAGGACGGCCAGCCTTGCCGTAGCTTTTATTATTGTGGTAGTTATAGGATTTCTGGCTAAGATGGTGTTCGTGCGGAAAATATCAAAGCCGTTTGAAAACCTGCTTGCCAGGATCCCTCTTATCAATAAGATATACAAGACATTTAAGCAGATATCGTTGGCCTTATGGGAAAGCCAGGCTACGATACTCAGGCAGGTGGTCCTGGTCGAGTATCCGCGCAAAGGCATATGGTCGGTGGGGTTTACTACGTCTTCGGTCAAAAGCAGGGCGAGCGAGATGCTTAGAGGCGATTATATCGGGCTATTTGTGCCGACTACTCCCAACCCTACATCGGGCTTGTTTATTATTGTGGCAAAGAAAGATGTTATATTTACCTCAATCAGTATTGAAGACGGCTTGAAGCTTGTTGTATCGGCGGGTACGATTGAGCCCTACGAGATAAAGGAAATCGGATAGCAAAAATGTTTTTCCTCTTGTCCACTCCGGTTATACTATGAACCAGAAAACGCGGGCTATTTTGCTGAGGTCTTATAAATATGGCGAATCCAGCAGGGTTGCCGTGTTTCTTGCCCCTGCTCTGGGCAAGGTAAAAGCCGTGTTAAAAGGAGTGGAAAAATTAAAAAGCAAATATTCAAAACTGCAGGTTTTCGGCTTATACGATATTGAGTTAAAAAGAGTAAAAGGCCGGGAACTGGATATTGTATCTTCCCTGGAAGTTATAGATAATTTTCCCGGCATAATGAAAAGATCCGAGACCTATGCCGCGACAATGACTATTATTGAGATAACGGCTATGATAACAAGCCTTGAGAATGATGAAACCCCTCTCTTCGGGGAATTATGTTTTGTATTGGACAGGTTGTCGCAAGGCGGCGCGGGAGAGAGCCCGGTGAGATATCTAATAGTGTATGCCTTAAGGTCAATGCATCTGGCAGGCTTTATCGGGTCATTTTCGGAGTGTGGCGCCTGCAGGGATAAAAATGGGCCGTTTTCTATAACATCTTCGGGCGAGATAAGATGTAAAAGATGCGCGCCCCCCGGCAAAAAAGTGTTTATTGACCTCAGCATTGCCCGGTTGATGGATAGAATAACATGCGGCAGTATGGGTGAGAATGTGTATTTGTCCGCGGAAAACTCTGAGCTTCGCAAAATCTCTCCCGTTGTACGGTTATTGCTTGACTTTGTCCTGCCCAAACCGTTAAAATCTCTTGATTTTTTATCCTCCGTTTTAAAAAAAGGAAAAAATCCAAAATAAAGGCTGAGTCTTTATCATTATGAAAAAAAATACCAATGACAAAATGTCCAAGCTTGTTTCCTTGTGTAAAAGGAGAGGATATGTATTCCAGTCATCTGAAATTTACGGCGGGTTGAACAGCTGCTGGGATTACGGCCCCCTGGGTAGTGAACTGAAAAGGAACATCAAGGATTTCTGGTGGAAATCGATGGTGTATGAGCGCGATGATGTCGAGGGAATAGATTCGAGCATACTTATGCACCCGAAGATATGGAAAGCTTCAGGCCATATTGACCATTTCACGGATCCTCTTGTGGACTGCAAGAAATGTAAAATGCGTTTCAGGGCCGACGAGGTTGACTCCGGGAAATGCCCGTCATGCGGCGGAGAGCTTACACAGCCGAGAAGTTTCAACCTGATGTTCAAGACATTTATGGGGCCCGTTGAGGACAATGCGAACATTATTTATATGCGCCCCGAAACCGCGCAGGGAATATATGTAAATTTTCTTAATGTGCTGAACTCTTCAAGAAAAAAAATTCCTTTCGGGATCGCGCAGATAGGAAAGGCTTTCAGGAATGAGATAACGCCCGGCAATTTTATTTTCAGGACCAGGGAATTCGAGCAGATGGAAATGCAGTATTTTGTCGAACCCGGGGATTCCATGCAGATTATGGAACAATGGAAGGAAATCAGGTATCAGTGGTATGTGCGCCTGGGCATCAAGCCTGAAAAACTCAGATTCCATGAACATGACGAGAAAGAGCTGGCCCATTATGCTAAAAAAGCGTTTGATATCCAGTATGAATTTCCGTTCGGGTGGTCGGAACTTGAAGGCATACATCACCGCACGGATTACGACCTCAAAAGACATACGGAATTTTCCGGAAAAGACCTCACCTATTACGATGATGAAAAGAAAGTAAGGTATATACCGAATATCATTGAGACTTCCGCGGGCTGTGACAGGACGCTCTTGACCTGCCTTATAGACGCTTTCCATGAAGAGGAAGAGAGAATCGTTTTAAAATTGTCTCCCAGGATAGCTCCTATCAAGGCCGCAATACTGCCTCTTGTCAACAGGGACGGGATGGATGAACTCGCCAGGAAGATATACGACCGGCTTAAAAGCAGGTTAAAGGTTTTTTATGATGACGGAGGTTCGATAGGCAGGCGTTACAGGAGAATGGATGAAGCCGGCACGCCTTTCTGTTTTACTGTGGATTCCCAGACTCTTAAAGATAGCACTGTTACGCTTCGAGAGAGAGATTCCATGGGACAGACGAGAATACCGGAAAGCGATATTGAACTTGAGTTAAGGAAGAGGATAGAAGATATCTGAAAGTTAATTGGAAGGAGAAACAGAAAATGTCGAAGAAATTTGTGTACAGTTTTGGAAGCGGAAAAGCGGAAGGAAAAGCAAAGATGAAATCCCTTCTCGGGGGTAAAGGGGCTAACCTTGCCGAAATGACCAATCTTGGACTTCCCGTCCCTCCGGGTTTTACTATTACTACCGAAGCCTGTGATATGTTCTACAGGAACGGAAAAAAATGGCCTTCAGGGCTTAAGGAACAGGTCCTTGCCGGCGTTAAAAAGCTTGAGAAAGACATGGGGGCTTCGTTCGGCGATCCGAAAAATCCCCTCCTTGTGTCGGTAAGGTCGGGAGCGGCCGTATCGATGCCGGGAATGATGGATACAGTCCTTAATCTCGGCATTAACCCGGTTGTTGTCGCAGGGCTGATAAAAAAATCCGGTAACGAAAGGTTTGCATGGGATTCTTTCAGGAGGTTTATCCAGATGTTCGGCGATGTTGTTATGGAAGTCGAACATGAAGCTTTCGAGCATGAGCTTCAATCGGTAAAGGATAAGTACGGGGCTAAACAGGATACAGACCTTGATGCCGCGATGCTTAAAGAAGTTGTTGAAAGATATGAATCCGTATTCAAAAAGTATACCAGCAAGAAATTTCCTGAAAACCCTATAGAACAGCTTGAATACTCCATAAACGCGGTGTTTAATTCATGGAATAATGACAGAGCCATCAAGTACCGCCAGATAAACGATATTAAAGGTCTTCTGGGCACGGCGGTAAACGTCCAGGCTATGGTATTCGGAAATATGGGAAACACCTCCGGGACAGGTGTTGCCTTTACCAGAGACCCCAGCACGGGTGAGAACAGGTTTTACGGCGAGTACCTTATGAATGCCCAGGGCGAGGATGTTGTTGCGGGAATAAGGACGCCGAACCCGATAGAGACATTGCAGAAAGTGAACAAAGGCGCCTATAAACAGCTTCTTGATATAAGGAAGAAACTCGAGCATCATTACAAAGATATGCAGGATATCGAATTTACTATACAGGAAGGGAAACTATATATGCTCCAGACAAGAAGCGGCAAGAGGACAGCCGCTTCCGCAGTCAGGGTCGCTGCCGATATGGTGAAAGAAAAACTTATAACTGAGAAAGAAGCGGTTTTGAGGATTGACCCGGCTCAGCTTGACCAGCTTCTGCATCCGATGTTTGACCCTAAAGCCGAAAAAGAGACAAAAGTTATTTCAAAGGGGCTTCCCGCTTCGCCGGGAGCCGCTTCCGGTCAGGTAGTATTTAGCGCGGATGATGCCGAGGAATGGGCAAAAAAAGGGTTAAATGTCATTCTCTGCAGGATAGAGACTTCTCCCGAAGATATCGGCGGCATGAATGTCGCGAGAGGGATTCTCACATCCAGGGGAGGGATGACCAGCCACGCGGCGGTTGTCGCGAGGGGCATGGGAAAATGCTGTGTTGCCGGCGCCGGGGAAATAAGGATTGATTATAAGAAAAAAGAGATAAGCGCCGGTGCGGTTAAGGTCAAAGAAGGCGATTGGATATCACTTAACGGTTCAACAGGGAATGTCTATCTGGGCAAAATCGCTACTGCCGAACCGTCGCTTGCCGGTAATTTTGCGAAGATAATGCAATGGTCGGACAAGTACAGGACAATAGGTGTGAGGACAAACGCCGATACCCCGCATGATACGGAAGTTGCGGTGAAATTCGGCGCCGAAGGCATCGGTCTCTGTAGGACAGAGCACATGTTCTTTGAAGGCAACAGGATTATAGCATTCAGAGAAATGATCCTTGCCGATGACGTTGAAGGAAGGAAGAAAGCGCTTGAAAAACTTTTACCAATACAGAGAAAAGATTTTGAAGGCATATTCAAGGCGCTTAAGGGGTATCCATGCACGATAAGGCTTCTTGATCCGCCGCTTCATGAATTCCTTCCTCATGATGAAGCCGGGCAGAAAGAAATGTCGGAGGTCATGAAAGTTTCGGTTGAGAAGATTAAAGATAAAGTCGATTCTCTGCATGAATTTAACCCGATGCTCGGCCACAGGGGATGCAGGCTCGGCCTTATTTATCCTGAAATTTCCGATATGCAGGTCAGGGCGATAATAGAAGCCGCGCTGAATGTCAAAGCGAAAGGCATAAAAGTAAAGCCTGAGATAATGATTCCACTGGTAGGAAACTATAAAGAACTGAAAATAGCGAGGGAATCGGCCGAAAAAGAAATAAAGGATATTTTCAAGGAAAGAAAAACAAAGGTGGAGTATAAGATAGGCACTATGATAGAAGTTCCGAGAGCGGCTGTTACGGCGGATGAAGTTGCCAGATATGCTGATTTCTTCTCATTTGGGACAAATGACCTGACGCAGATGGGCTGCGGGTTTTCCAGGGATGACGCGGGGAAATTCCTTCCCGATTATGTAGCAATGGGAATATATGAATATGACCCGTTCCAGGTGCTTGACACAGATGGTGTTGGGAAACTGGTTGAAATCGCGGTAAAATTAGGAAGAAAAATAAACAAAAACATTAAACTCGGGATATGCGGCGAACACGGCGGTGAGCCTAAAAGCATAGAATTCTGCTACAAAACAGGGCTGAGCTATGTAAGCTGTTCTCCTTATAGAGTCCCGATTGCAAGGTTGGCGGCAGCTCAGGCTGCATTGAGAAACAGTAAAAAATAAGGGAAAATTACGGAGTACGATGAGCCCGACTAGCGACCCTATTCGCTTATATTTGAGAGATATTGGTTCCATACCTCTTCTTTCTCCCGAGGAGGAGAAAGAGCTGGCCAGGAAGTTGAAAAAGGGAGATGCGGAAGCCCGAAAATGCCTGATAAGATCCAATCTGAGACTTGTCGTTTCGATTGCAAAACGTTATGAAAATATAGGGTTGCCTTTTCTCGACCTGGTCGAGGAAGGCAACCTCGGTCTTATCAAAGCGGTCGAGAAATATGATATAAGAAAGGGCTGCAAGCTCAGTACATATGCCTCATGGTGGATAAAACAGTCTATTATGCGCGCGCTTGCGAATCAGGGTAAAACCATCCGCGTGCCGGTGTATATGATAGAAAAACTCTCTACGGTAAGGAAGGTTATACGCGAGCTCACCCAGAAAAACCACAAGTCCCCTTCAGCCCAGGATATTGCGCAGGAACTAGATATATCGGTATCTAAGGTGCTTGAAATCCAGAACGCATCAACCTCTCCCAGTTCGCTTTACAGCATCATGGGCGGCGAAGACGGCACGGATGAACTTATTGAAATCATAGAAAACAAGCAGGCGCCCGATCCCACAAAAGAAGTCGGCGCCATGCTGCTTAAGGAAGAGATTGAGATTCTTCTTGAGGAACTTGCTCCCCGGGAGGCTGAAATATTGCGGCTGCGCTTCGGTATAGAAGACGGGGAAAACCTCACGCTTGAAGAAATAGGCAAAAAATACAAGATTACGAGAGAAAGAGTGCGCCAGATAGAGCAGACGGCCATGAAAAAACTGAGAAAACTGTTGAACAAGAAAAAAGAAGACTGGGCCATATAATTTTAGGAGTCTATATGCCGGATAATTTAAAAAAAGCTATCAGGGATATACCTGATTTTCCCAAAGATGGGATAATATTTAAAGATATAACGCCGCTTTTGGCCGACGGGGAGCTTTTCAGGCAGGCTATAGACATTATGTACAGGAAATTCAAAAATGAGGAAATAGATAAGGTCGCCGCTATCGAATCCCGCGGTTTTATTTTCGGTTCGGCGCTTGCAAACAGGCTGGGCGCAGGGTTTATCCCTATCAGGAAAAAAGGGAAGCTTCCCCACACGACAATCAACGCTGATTATGCTCTTGAGTACGGTACAAGCAGCGTTGAAATACACAGCGATGCAGTCAGCAAAGGGGAAAGAATCCTCCTGGTTGATGACCTGCTTGCCACGGGGGGCACAATGAAGGCGTCAGCCGAGCTGATTGAAAAGCTGGAGGGTGAAATTGTCGGCATCTGCTTCTTAATTAACCTTACGTTCCTGAAAGGGATTGAGAAACTTACAAAGTACAAGATCTATTCTTTAATAGAATTTTAGGCTCTCTTAAAGTATTTTCACTTGCAATTTTTACCCATATCGTATATTTTTCTAATCTGATTATTGCGCCCCCGTAGCTCAGGGGATAGAGCACCGGTTTCCTAAACCGGGTGTCGGACGTTCGATTCGTCTCGGGGGTGCCAGTCCCGCCGTTGGCGGGACAGAGCAATCGGAAAAAAGCCCCTTAAACTTCCTCTCTCGCTGCTTCCTGGCTAAGACTCCCGAAAATTGACACAACCTCCCGCACAAAGTATACTTTAATGCTAATATATGAGATTATGGTCAATTCACCCAAAATATCTGGATACCAGGGGGCTTGTTGCCTTATGGAGAGAAGCGCTTCTGGCGAAATCCGTCCTGCAGAATAAAACCAGGGGTTATAAATATCATCCCCAGTTGCTCAGGTTTAAAAGGCAATCCTCACCCGTAAATTCAATCAATAATTATTTAAAAGGTGTATGGGAAGAAGCGGATAAAAGAAATTTTAGATTCGATGCGCAAAAAATAGATCCGGTAAGATCGTCAGGCAGAATAAATGTTTCTACAGGCCAGGTGCAATTCGAGGTTATTCATTTATTGAAAAAGCTAAAGGAAAGAGACAAGGTTAAATATAATATATTAAAAAACCAGGCAACAATAGAAACACATCCTTTATTTAAAGAAGTTTCCGGTAAAATAGAGAATTGGGAAAGAATATAGAATAAAAGGGGAATAAGCCTATTTTCCCTTACTCGCCGGCGCTGAGAAAAAGGCGCGCGACGCATCCTTCATAATTGACTTTCGGAAAGGCCTCTTTTGTTATCATTGAGGATTTGAGCTGGTGGCAGCCGAGCCGGCGAAATACCCTGCGGTAATTGCGGGCAAATACATAGTTAGAATTCGCCGATTCCGGTTCCATGGTGCATATGTGCTTTCTGGCAACTCGCCGCATCTCCCGGAATAAAAAATTATCTGAAGGGTGGATGTGCATACTGACCCCCATCGTGAATATGGCGTCTACAGATTTGGAAGGCATTTTAGGAAGCAGTTCTTCGATGCTGCCCAGGGAGATATTTACGGCACCTTTCATGCCCGGAAACGATATATAAGCCTGTTCTACGGCTTCCGGGTTGATTTCCATGCCCGACAAATTTTTATAACCCATTTTATGTAGCCAGTGGAGGTTTGAGCCGCAATTACAGCCCAATTCCAGTATGGAGTCATCATATTTGACCTGAGGACTCCAGAAATTGTGCAAAAAACCTATTATGTCAGCCGCTTTTTTCGCGTACGCTTCAGGCCTGTTGCCGGTGCTTGAGTGTTTATTATCTATTGAGCGCCAGAAATCGAGGCATTCCTGTTTTGTGTAAACCCAGGGAGCGGAATGGCCGCTTTCGGTGATTTTCTGATTGATATAACGCACAACGTATTTCATCAGGCCTTTATCATTTAAAAAATCTTTTTGCTCCTGATAAAACAGCTTGCCCAGACCTCTTTCGAAGATTCTTTTATGCACTTTTCTTAAGAATGTTTTGGTATCCATCTGTATTTCTCCCGGCCGCTCCGGATTATGTTATACAATAGAATCGAGTGTGACGCAAGAAAATATATGGCGCGGAAACATGGAAAAACTCTCATGTCATCCGGCGAGGTGTTTTTCAGTCAAAATAAGTATTTCTGCATTGAGTCTATGCATTCATTGAAAAAACTGAAGGAAAGAGATAAAATCGGATATAGTGCGTTTATAATACATTGAAGGAAAAACATAGAATATATAGCATAGTTATATGAAAAAACTGATACCCTCTATTTTGTTATCCGTATATATCTTGGTATTTGTCGTTTGCGCGGTTTCCCCGTATGACCGTTCT
>JAFGBE010000136.1 GCA_016933315.1 Candidatus Auribacterota bacterium | reverse complement strand
GTTTCCGGCATGTCTGAATCGGTGGTCGATTCGATAATGGCGGAAATCCTTGATAAGAGAAAGAACTTTTCATACGGGCTGCGCGCAAAAACGGGGGAAGTGATAATCAGGCTGAAATTCGATGATGGCGCCGCGGGCATTGAAAACCTGGTCGGTGATATAAAAAAGAGTTTCGGGGCTAATATATATTCGGAGAATAATGAACATATAGAGAAAGTTATAGGGGATCTCCTGCTTGAGCACCAGAAAACCATAGCCGTCGCCGAATCCTGCACAGGGGGGATGCTCTCCGAGATGATAACGTGTATACCGGGCAGCTCGAAATATTTTTTAGGGGGATATGTTACATATTGCGATAATCTTAAGATCCTGGATCTTGGCGTATCAAAAGATGTCCTGGTGGGCATGGGAGCCGTCAGTTCGCAATGCGCTCTTCAGATGGCAAGAGGCTGCAGGAGAAGAGCCACTTCGGATGTTGCTGTCAGCATCACCGGTATTGCGGGTCCTTCCGGCGGAACTTCCGAAAAGCCCGTCGGGCTGGTTTATATCGCTCTTGATGACGGTTTTGTGAGCCGGACCGAGGAATTCAAATTTATCGGGCAAAGGGACCAGATAAGGACAAAAGCCTGTTACGCCGCCCTTGATTTACTGCGAAAATATTTAATAGCAGAGTGAAACTGAGGAATTGTATATTGCGATGAATAAAGTCAGGTCTTTTTTAGCTGTCGACATGCCCCAGGAAGCAAAGGCCGCGATATCACGGTTTATTAAGCCGTTGAAATCAGGATTTCCCGATATTCGCTGGGTCAAGAGCGAAAATATCCATATCACATTGATGTTTTTCGGTTATCTTGAACAGCGGGACATCGAAGTTTTGACCGGCGCCATCGGGGAATCTCTGTCGAATTTCGGGTCTTTTACATTTTCCCTGCAGGGGTTGGGGTTTTTTGGAAAAGGGGAATACCCGAAAGTGATCTGGCTCGGCGTCGGGGAAGGCAGGGAAAAGATGTCCGGATTGAATAGGATTATAAAAGATGCCGCCGAAAAACGGGGGATAGCGTTGAAGGAGGAAGATTTTTTTCCGCACTTGACGGTTGGGCGGTGCAAAAAAAGGGCCGGAGGATTCAGCGCCGCTATTGATGGACTTGATAAAACACCGATTGCTTTTGTTGATTGTAAAATGTTATCATTCTGTTCCAGCGAGCTTACCGCCGAAGGCCCGATATACAGGAAACTGGCGGAGATTAAAATTTAATATTTATGGAAACAGGAGGGGTTATGACGTCTAAACAGAAAGAAGTTCAGGGAAAGGAAAAAGCTCTCAGCACAGCTATAACACAGATTGAAAAACAATTCGGGCAGGGCGCCATTATGAAGCTTGGCGACGAGGCGGCGCATGTAAATATACCTTATATCTCAACCGGGGCCCTGACTCTTGATATAGCGCTTGGAATAGGAGGCTTGCCGAGGGGCCGCGTCGTTGAATTATTCGGGCCTGAATCTTCGGGAAAAACAACGCTTGCATTGAATGTTATAGCAAATGCACAGAAAGCCGGAGGAGAAGCCGCTTTTATAGATGCGGAGCATGCTATGGATCCTGTTTACGCAAAGAAGCTCGGCGTGAACCTTGAGAACCTGCTGGTTTCACAGCCCGATTCAGGGGAAGACGCTCTTTCTATAGCAGAAACCCTCGTAAGGAGCAATGCAATCGATGTCGTTGTCATAGATTCCGTAGCGGCGCTTGTTCCGAAAGCCGAGATACAGGGAGAGATGGGGGATTCATTCATAGGACTCCAGGCGAGATTGATGAGCCAGGCGTTAAGGAAACTTACATCGTCTATATCGAAATCGAAGACCTGCTGTATTTTTATCAATCAGATAAGGATGAAGATAGGGGTTATGTTCGGCAACCCGGAGACAACGCCGGGCGGAAACGCTTTAAAATTCTATTCATCAATACGCCTTGATATCAGGAGGATAAGTTCGATAAAAGAAACATCGGGCGAAAGCTCCGGCAACAGGGTGAGGGTGAAGGTAGTGAAGAACAAAGTCGCCCCTCCTTTCAGGACGGCTGAATTTGACATTATGTTTAATGAAGGGATTTCAAGGGCAGGGTCGATTGTCGACGCCGGGACGGATATGGGGATAATAGACAAGAAAGGCGCCTGGTTTTATTTTAACAATGAAAAACTCGGACAGGGGCGGGAAGCCGCATTGAATGAGATAAAGGGGAACGAAAAGCTGCAAAAAGAGATTGTTTCAAAGATCAAGGAAAAAGCCGGGCTTAAGTGATTTCCCCCAAGAGATATGAAAAAAAGTGTTTTTAAAGACATAAAACCGTTAGCCGGTCTTTTACTGGGTTTGTTCCTCGGATGCGCGGCCGTTTTCATATGGCGCGGCAGGGCCGGCGGCGCAGAGAAACTGCAATTGTCTTTCTCCGACGTTGCGGATAAGGTCGGACCGTCTGTGGTGTCTATAAGCAGCACCCAGGTCTTCAACCTCGGATATGAGAGATACCACTCGGATCCCGTGCTCGATAATTTTTTCCGTATGCTTTACGGTAACCCGCAGGAATGGGAATATAAAAGCAAAGGCCTGGGTTCGGGAGTGATAATAAGCCCAGACGGTTATATACTTACCTGCAACCATGTTGTGGATAAGGCGGTTGAGATAGAGGTAACCCTTCCCGACGGCAGAAGATTTCAGGGGATTGTAAAAGGAAAAGATATCTATTCGGATCTTGCCGTTATAAAAATTGACGCTGACGGCCTGCCTTACTCGAAAATGGGAGATTCGGACAGGGTGAGAACAGGACAGTGGGCTATCGCAATCGGAAACCCTTTCGGTTTCGCTTTTCTCAATGCCAGGGAGCCGACGGTTACGGTGGGAGTCATCAGCGCCTTAAACAGGGATATAACGGCCGGAAACAAATACTTCGGCGATCTTATCCAGACTGATGCGGCTATCAACAAGGGAAATTCAGGCGGGCCCCTGGTAAATATTAAAGGTGAGGTTATAGGGATAAACACGGTGATTTTCAGCCATTCGGGCGGCTATGAAGGAATAAGTTTTGCCGTCCCGATAAAAAGGGCAAAAGAGATTGTGCCCAAACTGATGAAAGGCGAGGAAGTTGAATACGGGTGGATAGGTGTATGGCTACAGGCCGTAACACCCGAGATCGCTTCAAAACTTGAACATCCTCTTAAGGAGGGGGCTCTCATATGGCACATAGATTCCGGAAGCCCCGCTGAAAAAGCAGGCTTGAGAAGAGGGGATATAGTTATCAGTTTTGACGGCGAGAAAATCGGGTTGCCGCAGCAGCTGGGTGATCTGATAATCTTTTCGAAGGTTGGAACTGCGCACAAACTGGGTTTTCTTAGACTGGGTAAGATTGCGGAAGCGGAAGTGGTTATCAGCAAGAAACCCGTTACCGGTGCAGTTAAGGATGATGCTTCTTCCGAACCCCTGCGCACTGTTTTCTGGAGGGATATGGAACTTTCGGATATAAGCCCGGCTTTGAAGAAGAGGTATAACATAGACATAACTGACATCAACGGTGTTTTAGTTCTTAAAGTAAAGCCTGATTCGGAGGCATATGCCAGAGGTATTTTCCCGGGTTTGATAATAGATGAGATTAACGGGATTGAAGTGAAAAATCTTCAGGATTTCATGTCGAGCGCAAAATCGGTTTCCGGGAAAATTCTTCTTCATACAAACCAGGGATATCTTGTCTTAGGGGAGTAAACCTTGTTATGCACGCAGATAAGCTGAGAGCACTTTTCATTGAATTTTTTAAAACCAGGGGGCATAAGGAAATTCCTTCCGCTTCATTAATCCCGGAAAACGATCCGACTGTCCTGTTTACTACAGCCGGCATGCATCCTCTGGTGCCTTATCTTATGGGCTACCAGAAGCATCCGATGGGAAAGCGTCTGGTTAACTGCCAGAAGTGCATAAGGACACAGGATATAGATGAAGTCGGAGACGAAAGCCATACGACTTTTTTTGAAATGCTGGGCAACTGGTCCCTGGGGGATTATTTCAAAGAAGAGGCTATCGATATGAGCTGGGAATTCCTTACCGGCGGAAAGTGGCTTGGGCTTGATAAAAACAGAATAGCGGTTTCCGTGTTTAAGGGAGATAAAGACGCTCCTTTTGACGGGGATTCGAAAAAAATCTGGCTCAGCAGGGGCCTGAAAGAAAACAGGATAGTGGCTCTCCCGAAAGATAAAAACTGGTGGGGCCCCGCAGGCGCCGCAGGGCCGTGCGGGCCTGATACAGAGATGTTTTTTTATGTGGGGGAGCATGTTTTGCCGCCTGAGGACAGCAATCCCGAGACGGATGAAAAAAACTGGCTTGAAATCTGGAACGATGTTTTTATGGAATATAACAAAACAGGCGATGGCAGTTTTGTCCCGCTCAGCCAGAAGAATGTTGATACGGGTTTAGGATTGGAACGGGTTGCGTGTATTCTTCAGGGAAAAAAAGATATTTATAAAATAGAGCTTTTCTCTCCTATTATAGCAAAGATTGAAGAGTTATCTTTAAAATCTTATGATGACACGAGATACGTCAAATCATTTAGGGTTATAGCTGATCATATACGCGCCGCCGTTTTTATTTTGGGGGACAACAGGGCTATAGTGCCTTCGAATGTCGACCAGGGGTATGTTCTCCGACGTTATATAAGGAGGATTATAAGGCACGGAAGGCTTCTCGGTATTGAAAACAAGTTTTGTTCGTTTCTGGCCGAAACAGTCATCAATGTTATGAAAGACCCGTGGCGTGAGCTTGAAAACAACAGACTTTTTATCCTGTCGGAATTGGCCGCGGAAGAAGACAGGTTCGGAAAAACCATCAACCAGGGTCTTAAAGAGTTTGAGAAAATGATGAATGGCTATGAAAAGGCATATCAGGCGACAGGAAAAAAGGTCGGCCATATTCCGGGAAAACACGCTTTCCGCCTGTATGACACTTACGGTTTCCCTTTCGAAATGACCGAAGAATTGGCGAAGGAAAGGGGATTGGAAGTCGATGCGGCAGGATTCAGGAAGTGTTATGAGGAGCATCAGGAGAAGTCGCGCCTCGGGGCTGAGAAGAAATTCAAAAGCGGGCTGGAAGACTCCTCGGAGAAAGTCGTCAGGCTACACACTGTGACACATTTGCTTCATAAGGCCTTGAGGATCGTCCTCGGCGACCATGTCCAGCAGAGAGGAAGCAATATCACCGCCGAAAGACTGCGCTTTGATTTTTCTCATTCCGATAAGATGACCGAAGATGAGCTGAAGAAGGCAGAGGATATCGTCAACGAGGCTATAAAGAAAAGTTATGATATAAAGTGCGAGGAAATGACGCCTGAGCAGGCTAAAAAATCAGGGGCAATCGGCTTGTTCGATGATAAATACGGGGACACCGTTACGGTTTATTCCATAGGTGATTTTTCAAAAGAAATATGCACCGGGCCCCACGTTAAAAACACTTCGGAACTCGGCCGTTTCAAAATCCTGAAGGAACAAAGTTCATCTTCGGGTATCAGAAGAATCAGGGCTGTCATTGAAGATAGCTGACGGTATGAAGACTTTCAGGAAAGAATTTAAGGTTATTACCGAACGCAGGGAACAGGCTCTGGATATTACGGAGAAAGTGGATGAAGCCCTGCGGGAAAGCGGCATTTCCGAGGGCCTGTGTGTCGTTAATTCTCTTCATACGAGTTCAGGCATAATTATAAGCGACAGCGATATGCTTTTGAATGAGGATATGTCGGGGATACTTGCAGGCATTGTCCCTCAGAAAGACAGCTATCTTCATAATGACAATGATTTCAAGAAAAACGCTTCTGCCCATTTGAAAGCTATGATTATGGGCCTGGGGGTTACCATCCCTGTTTCCTCTTCAAGGCTTGATCTCGGGACATATCAGACGATTTATTATCTGGAATATGACGGAAAGAGAGAAAAAACCTTCCTGGTAAAATGTTTCGGGGAATAAAGGGACATTTCTTTTCTTGCAACAGGGCCGTTTTAATAATATATTACTATTATGAAAGACCTTCCGATTATCGTTGAAGAAAAAGAAGATACCCGGATAGTTTATTTCACAATAGAAAAATTAACGGATATTCTGACAATAGACCGGATTAAATCTTATATTCTATCTGTAATCAGCGGCGGAGCCCGGATTATAGTAATTAATTTTGCGGGCATTGAATATATGTCCAGTTCTTTCCTCAGTGTCTTAATCGCGATGAAAAAAGCTTTGTACCAGGCAAAGGGCAGGGTCTGCCTGTGCTGTCTCTCCGAGAATGTAGCGAGGCTTTTTTCGATAACGGAGCTGGATAAGATATTTTCTATTTTTCACTCCGAATCCGATGCGCTTGAATTTCTCCAGGCATCTTCCGACCAGGCTGACTGATAATTTCCAGATCGAAAAATAGTGTTGAGTTAAATTTCCATATTTTATACTATTTAAAAACTGGCGTTTTATACATCGAAGGTTAACTTTTATTGGCAGGGAGGAGATTGATGATGCACAAGATAGTTCTTTTGCGCCATGGTGAAAGCGTGTGGAATAAGGAGAACAGGTTTACCGGGTGGACAGATGTGGGATTGTCGGATAGGGGGGAAGAAGAGGCAAAAAAAGCCGGTCAGGCGCTTGAAGCCGGGGGTTTCCTCTTTGATATCGCTTTCACTTCATTTTTGAAACGCGCGATAAAAACTTTATGGGTAGTGCTTGAAGAAATGAATCTGGAGTGGATTCCGGTTGTCAGGTCCTGGCGCCTTAATGAGAGGCATTACGGAGCCCTTCAGGGGTTAAATAAATCTGAGACGGCGAAAAAATTCGGGGCGGAACAGGTAAAGATATGGAGAAGAAGCTATGACGTCAGGCCTCCGGCTCTGGAGGAAAATGACGACAGGTATCCCGGCAAGGACCCGAGATACGGGACACTGGAAAAAAACGAGCTGCCTTTGACCGAATGCCTTAAAGATACAGTAGAGAGGTTCCTGCCGGTGTGGCATAACGAAATCGTGCCGGCGGTAAAAGAGGGGAAAAAGGTATTAATAGCCGCCCACGGAAACAGCCTGAGAGCCCTTGTCAAATACCTTGATAATGTTCCTGACGAAGAGATTGTCAATTTAAATATTCCCACGGGGATACCCCTTGTTTATGAGCTTGACGGTGATTTAAAGCCGATAAAACATTATTATATGGGCAATGAAGAGGAAATACAAAAGGCTGCCGAGGCGGTAAAGAACCAGGGCAAAGCCTAGGTGGCCGGACGGAGGTGTGGATATGTTCGGCAAAATAAAAAAATTGATAGGGAAAGAATCGAAGCAGCTGCTGGAACACAAGTGTACAAAGATTTCCAGAAAGAACCTTCACCTGCCGGGACCTGATTTTGTCGATAGAGTATTCAGGGCTTCCGACAGGCCGAATAATGTTCTGAGGAATATTAATTCTCTGTTTAACCACGGCCGGCTTTCGGGAACAGGGTACCTTTCCATCCTGCCGGTTGACCAGGGCATAGAGCATTCGGCAGGAGCTTCTTTCGCGCCGAATCCGATTTATTTTGACCCTGAGAATATTGTCAGACTTGCGATAGAAGGGGGTTGTAATGCGGTCGCTTCGACCCTTGGTGTCCTGGGTTCGATCGCCAGGTCTTATGCGCATAAGATACCTTTCATCCTGAAAATTAACCATAATGAGCTTTTATCTTATCCCAATACCTACGACCAGCATTTGTTTGCGAGCGTCGAGCAGGCCTATAATATGGGTGCGGTAGGCGTCGGAGCTACGATTTACTTCGGTTCACAGGAATCAAGAAGGCAGATAGAAGAGATTTCCCGGGCATTTGAATATGCGCATAATCTCGGTTTATTTACTGTGTTGTGGTGTTATTTGAGGAATGAAAGCTTTAAAAAGGGCAAGGTTGATTATCATACCTCGGCTGACCTGACAGGCCAGGCGAATCATCTCGGTGTGACGATTGAGGCGGATATCATAAAACAGAAACAGCCCACCAATAACGGGGGTTATCTGGCGGTCAATTTCGGCAAGACGAGCCAGCTGGTCTATGATAAGCTGACCTCGGATAATCCCATAGATTTAACGAGGTATCAGGTTGCTAACTGCTATATGGGCAGGATAGGGCTGATAAATTCCGGCGGCGCTTCGGGCGAGAATGATATAAAACAGGCGGTCAGGACTGCGGTCATCAACAAGCGGGCCGGCGGCATGGGCCTGATTTCCGGAAGAAAGGCATTCCAGAAACCGTTTAAAGAAGGCATACAGATATTAAATGCGATACAGGATGTATATCTTTGCGATGAGATTACCGTAGCGTAGATATTGGGGGAAATATGCCGTCTCTTAAAGAAGGCAGCAGAATAAAACTGTTTAAAAAAAACAAGGTAAAATCCGACCACTGGCTTAAAGGCAAAAATCATATTTCGGGAACAGTGCTTTGTTTTATACCCGGGCAGCATGAAGCGCCCTCCGCCGTGATTAAGCTCGACCAGACAGTTGAATGCGAGCAAATCAAAGGGAATATTCTTATTCTTGAATTGAGGTATATTGACAGCAAATGGAGTTCCAGGTCGGAAGTGCATATGGAACTCTGTGATTTTATTCCCGAACCCAGGAGATGGGAGGAGCGCAGGCAGGGAATAACACTTGAACGCAATGCGGTGTATGAAGTTTCGGACTGATGATGTCCGTTTGGAGTTATAAATATCGGCTGATTTTGTAATTGCGCGGTTCCCCCGAAATGAGTTAAATTTTTTATAAAGACAAAAAGGAGGCGGTTATGTTGTGGATAATATTAGCGGTTTTGATTGTGATATTCTTTTCCGGTGTGAGAATCATCAGGCCTACACACAGGGGTCTTGTGGAAAGGCTGGGAAAGTATAAAAAATTCGCCTATCCGGGTTTTAACTGGATTATACCCCTTATTGACAGGATGATAAGCATCAATATTACGGAACAGATGGTGGATGCCCAGCCCCAGGAAATCATAACCAATGATAACCTGAATGCGCGCGTTGACGCCCAGGTCTATTTCAAGGTGAAAGACGATGAAGTAAGCGTCAAGAATTCGCAGTATAATGTTTATAACTATAAGTGGCAGATAGTGAATCTGGCTAGGACCACTCTGAGGAATATCATAGGCACGTTAACCCTGAAATCGGCAAACAGCGAAAGAGATAAGATAAACAGCGAATTACTCGGCACGCTGAGCAAGGAAACCCATAGCTGGGGGATTGATATCGTCAGGACGGAACTGAAAGAGATCGATCCGCCCCAGGATGTCCAGGAAACCATGAACAAGGTTGTGAAAGCCGAGAATGAGAAGATAGCCGCCCTTGATTTCGCTAATGCCCTTGAACGGCAGGCAGACGGGGAAAAGCGCGCTGAAATCAAGAAAGCGGAAGGCATCAAACAGGGTAAAATCCTTCAGGCTGAAGGAGAGGCGGAAGCCATAAAGCTCGTTAATGAAGCCGCCAATAAATATTTTGTGGGAAATGCCCAGTTGCTGAGAAAACTGGAAGCCGTTGAAAAATCGCTGATGGGGAACGCAAAAATAGTTATTCCCGCAGGCACGGAACTTGTAAATGTAGTCGGGGAAATGGCCGGGGTCTTACCCCTGAAAAAGTGAAGCTGACCAAAAAGCGACGTTTGCGTTTTAAAAGCCGGGGCTTAAAAATCCCGGCTTTTCTTTATTAATATTTTGAGCCTTTTTACTTGAAGAATTTTTATTTAGTGTGTTAATATTCTAAGCTTGTATTTATTTGTTGTAGATAATTTAACAGAGGGAAGTTATGGAAATTGTTGATTGCAGGGCGGAAAAGGGGCTAAGGCGCATCGAAAAAATAAGCAGGGCCGCATTTTTCGATGAAGAAGTTGAGTCCGCGGTTGCGGGAATATTGAATAAAGTCAGAAGAATGGGTGATAAGGCTCTAATAGAATTCACCCAGAAGTTTGATAATTATTCGTTATCCCCTGCGGCTATTAAAGTTAAGGACGAAATATTGGATCTGGCGTTTTCGAACCTGCCAAAAGGGCTTCTGGCTTCATTAAAGTTTTCCCGGAAGAATATCGAAGAATATGCAAAGAAACAGCTTAAGAAAAGCTGGGCTATAAAGAGAAAAGACGGCTCTGAAATAGGATTGGAAGTAAGGCCTATCGAGAAAGTGGGGGTTTATGTGCCCGGCGGGACAGCTCCGCTTGTATCCACTGTGCTGATGACCGTACTTATAGCGCGTGTTGCGGGCGTAAAAGAAATATATGTAGCTACCCCTCCCTGTTGCGGCGGCGACATAAACCCGGCTGTTTTAGGCGCGTGCAGATTCTCGGGTGTGGATGCCGTATTCCGCATAGGCGGAGCCCAGGCCGTGGCTGCATTTGCTTTCGGAACGGAAAGCATTCCCAGAGTCGACAAGATAATCGGCCCGGGAAACATATTCGTTTCCTGCGCTAAAAAACAGGTTTACGGTTTGGTTGACGTCGATATGGTCGCAGGGCCGAGCGAAGTTATGATTGTAGCCGACAAATCGGCTAAAATACCGTATGCTGCTGCCGATATGCTTGCGCAGGCCGAACATGATGCGAGCAGCAGGATATTCCTGGTTTCGGATTCAGTTGCCGTGCTGGAAGAAGCGGAAAGGGAGGCATATAAACAGGCGATGAAATTATCCAGAAAGAGAATTTTGTCCGAATCCCTGCGCAACAATACTTTCCTGGTGCTTGTGCGCGATAAGAAACAGGCGGTGGATGTAATCAACTTAATCGGCCCGGAACATCTTGAGATAATGTCGGAAGACGCCGATTATATATTGAAAAGGACTGATAATGCGGGGGCGGTGTTTGTAGGGGATTGGTCTCCCGAAGCGGTCGGAGATTATATCGCCGGGCCAAGCCATGTTCTGCCTACCGGCGGGAGAGCAAGGTTTTTTTCAGCGTTGTCCGTTTCTGATTTCCTGAAAAATATTTCCACAATCAGGTATTCCAGGGATGGATTAAGAAAAGCGTCCAAATATGCGATTGAACTTTCTGATACCGAGGGGCTCGGAGCTCACGGTAATTCAATAAAGATCCGCTTGAAAGAAAATTGCCGTTAAGATGAATTATTTCAAAAAGGAAGTCTTGAGACTTGATCCTTACGTTCCCGGTTTTCAGCCGGTAGGGAACGATTATATCAAGTTGAACACAAATGAAAACCCTTTTCCTCCGTCGGAAAAAGTGGTGTCTTCGGTAAAAAAAGCCGTTGACGGCGGCCTTAAGTTATACCCCGACCCTTTGTCGAGCGGGCTTGTCAGCGCGGCGGCGGGCTTTTTTAAGGTGAAGACCTCTAATATAATGGCCGGAAACGGATCCGATGAGATAATATCCATAATATTCAAGGCTTCTCTCGGCAGGGCGGACACGGTTGCGGTTACATTTCCGACGTACTCCCTTTATAATGTCCTTGCCGGCGTCAACGGGGCTGCGGTCAAAGAATACTTTTTAAAAGAGCAGACTGAAATTCCAGAAAAGATGATCGCTTCGCGGGCCAAACTGATAATTTTATCGAACCCTAACGCGCCCACAGGCTGCGCTTTTGATAAGGCCGATATTGAAAGATTGTGCGCGTCAAACACCGGATCTTTAATCGTTATAGATGAGGCATATGCGGATTTCGCTGAAAATAATTACCTGTACCTGATTAAAAAACACAGGAACGTTATTATTACAAGGTCGATGTCAAAGTCATTCTCGCTGGCCGGCGCCAGGTTGGGGTTTGCGGTATCATGCAGGGAAAACATAGAGGTTCTCCTGAAGGTGAAAGATTCTTATAATGTAAACAGGTTAAGCGCAAGGGCCGGAAAAGCCGCGTTTGAAGACAAAGCGTATTTTGCTAAGACGGTGAGCGCGATTAAGAGAAACAGGGCGTATCTTACGATTAATCTCGAGAAACAGGGTTATCTCTGTCTGCCGTCGCAGGCGAATTTTGTTTTTGCGAAACCCCCGCACGGCGCTGAGAAATTGGTCCGGCTTATGAGAAAAAAGAAAATACTGATAAGGCATTTCAACTCGGGATGGCTGAGGGATTTTGTCCGTATCAGCGTCGGAGAGCAGAAAGAGATGGACAAATTCCTTGCCGAATCGGAAAAAATAAATAAAGCGGAGGGTTAAATGAAAAGAACTGCCCTTGAAAAAAGAAAGACCAGGGAAACGGATATAACAGTCAAAGTTAACCTGGATGGAAAAGGCGCAAGTAAAATTTCGACGGGGATAGGATTTTTGGATCATATGCTGGAACTTTTTTCAAAGCATTCCTTAATGGATATGGAAATAACGGCGAAGGGGGATATCCATGTTGATTATCACCATACGGTTGAGGATATCGGCATAGTGCTGGGCACTGCCATACGCAGGGCTCTCGGGGAAAAGTCGGAAATAACACGTTTCTGCTCGGCCCGTGTCCCGATGGATGAGGCGTTGGTAGAGGCTTCTCTTGATATCAGCGGCCGCCCTTATTTGGATTATAAAATCAAGACAAGACAGGTGAAGCTCGGCACTTTCAATGTTTCCCTGGTGAAGGAGTTTATGAAGGCCTTCGTTATGAATTCCGGAGTCACTCTCCACCTTTCGCTTATTCACGGGGAAGACCTGCATCATATATACGAGGCGGTTTTTAAATCGCTGGCGAAAGTTTTCCGGGAAGCGGTAAAGATAGATAAAAGAGTCAAAGGCGCGCCTTCGACGAAAGGCAGCCTTTAAGAACGGAAATATGAAAAAGATAGCGATTCTTGATTATGGAATGGGGAACCTGAGAAGCGTCCAGAAGGCTTTTGAATGTATGGGGTCGCGCGCCCTGCTGAGCGATGATAAAGGAGAAATAGAGTCTTCAGATGCCCTGGTTGTTCCGGGGGTAGGCGCGTTTGACGACTGCGTGATAAACATAAAAAGAGCCGGGCTGGATGAAAGTATAGCGGGTTTTATAGCCTCAGGCCGGCCGTTCTTCGGGATCTGCCTTGGATATCAGGTCCTTTTTGAGGGGAGCGAAGAGGGGAAGGAAAAAGGCCTTGGTATATTGAAAGGCAATGTCGTCAAGTTCAGGAGCGCGGAGAAAATACCCCATATGGGATGGAATACACTGGAGCTTTCGGACAGTGGGAGCAGATGCCCTCTCTTCAAAGGGATAAAGACCGGCGATTTTTTTTATTTCGTGCATTCTTACTATGTGGATGCCGCAGATAAGCAATACGTCTCTTCGTGGACTGAGTATGGAGAACGTTTTGCGTCTTCGGTTTTTACAGGCAATATTTTCGCCTGTCAGTTTCATCCCGAGAAAAGCCAGGATAACGGCTTGAAGATCATAAAGAATTTTATCGGCATGGTGAAATAATGGTTATAATACCTGCTATTGATATAGCGGACGGCAAGTGCGTGAGGTTGCAGCAGGGGAATGCTGAAAAACTTACGAAATATTTTGATTCTCCGGCGACAGTCGCGGAAAAATGGGAGGCCGAAGGCGCAAGCTTCATTCACATTGTGGACCTGGACGGCGCTTTCAAAGGGTTCCCTGTTCATTTTGACCTTGTCGTTGATATTTTAAGCCGGATAAAAGTACCTGTTGAGATAGGCGGCGGCATAAGGGATTTGGATGCGATTGAAAATTATCTGGCGGCAGGCGTCAGGAGGGTCGTATTGGGAACGTCCGCATGCGAAGACATGGCTTTTATCGAAAAGATAAGGAAAGCCTTTTCAGACAGGGTGATAATATCTGTTGATGTCAAAGACGGGTTTGTGGTCAAGAGAGGATGGC
>JAFGBE010000135.1 GCA_016933315.1 Candidatus Auribacterota bacterium | reverse complement strand
TCCCTGACGGGCGGCATTAACAGGAAAGAGAGAAGTTCCATTATCATACAATCCATGGTTACCGCATTGTGCCTTGCGATAGGTTTTATTTTTCTGGGCAGGATTGTCTTTAAATCACTCGGGATAACCATAGCCGATTTTATGATAGCCGGCGGTTCCATCCTTTTCTGCATAGCCATTATCGATATCCTCAGTTCCGAAAAGCGCCGCAGGATACCTTCAAAGGAGATGGGCGCCGTCCCGATAGGCACTCCGCTTATAGTCGGGCCGGCTGTTTTGACAACATCGCTTGTTATAATAGCGGAGTACGGGCTTTGGGCGAGCCTGATATCGGTGCTGGTGAATATCCTGCTTGCGGGGTTTATATTCTCTCTTTCGGATGTGCTGATAAAGAAACTGGGAGTCGCCGGGAGCAAAGCGCTGTCGAAGATAATGGCTCTCCTGCTGGCGTCGATTGCGGTGATGATGATAAGAAAAGGGATACTGATTCTTCTGGGATAAATAAAAACTCCACTTGTATTTTTCCCTGTGTTAAAATACTCTCCTTAAAGCTCTTTCTTTTATGGGCGATGTTGATGTAATAAAAAGGGAATAAAATGCCCGGGCCGGTGTCTAATTAAGCGAAATTGTGATTTGCTTAATCGGGAATATTAACGAGAAATGGTATTCGATGAAGAAGTCCATCTTTATATTTGTCTGTTTGCTATCAGCCTGTCTTTTTTCCTGCGGCATTGCGCCGGCGGAGATTCTCACATGGGAAGATTGCGTGCGGGAAGCCGCTGCCATGAATCCCGACCTTTTCTCCGCGGAAGCGAAAATAAGGCAGTCGCTGGCCGATAAGGGCATAGCAAGAAGCCCGATGCTCCCGCAGATAAGCACGGATTTAAGCGGAAAGAAAAACAAACCCGTGGGGACACAGGAAAAGAAAGATACGTTTGCCTATTCCATCACCGGCAGCCAGCTTGTATTTGACGGGTTCAAGACCTCGAACAATGTGGCCGAGGCAAACCAGAACCTGATAGCTAACCAGTATGACTATTCTGTAGTATCATCCAATGTGCGTTTAAACTTAAGGACAGCTTTTTCCGAGCTTCTCAGAGCCCAGGAACTTATAGCTCTTACCGAGGAAATCCTCGAGCGAAGGAAACAGAACCTTGCCTTGGTCGAACTCAGGTATGAAGCCGGGCGCGAGCACAGGGGCTCTCTCCTGACCGCCCGGGCTGACCTGGCGGAAGCCGAGTTCGAAGTGAAACAGGCAAAACGCAATATTTCATTTGCCCAGACCAAGCTTATCAAGCAGATGGGCTGGGCAGAGAGAATACCTGTGGAAGTCGAAGGCCTTTTCCGGGTGTCGGAGAATATCATTAATGAACCCGATTTCGAATACCTGGCGGATAGCAACCCTTTCCTTAAAGAACTTGCCGCGAAAAAGGACGCCGCGCGTTACGGGCTTAAGTCCTCGAAATCGGATTTCCTGCCGGAAGTTTACCTGAATTCTTCTGCCGGCAGGACAGGCAATAAATGGCCTCCGAGGGAAGAGGAATGGACAGTCGGTTTTTCAGTCTCTTTCCCCCTGTTTGAAGGCGGCCGGAGGATATCCGAGGTTTCCAAAGCGGAAGCGCAGGTTAAGGAAGCGCTTGAGGAGGAGAGAAGCGGGCGCGACAGCATCATAGTCACGCTTGAACAGACCTGGGTCGATTTCCAGGATGCAGTTGATAATGTTTCTGTCCAGAAGAAATTTCTTGAGGCCAACGAGGAACGGGCGAAAATCGCGAGAGCGGAATATTCCACAGGGATAATCAATTTCGATGATTGGATAATAATCGAAGATAATCTCGTTAACATTAAAAAAGCTTATCTCAACGCGCAGGCGACGATGTTGTTAGCCGAGGCGCAATGGATTCAGGCCAAAGGGGGAACTTTGGGTTATGAGTAGAAAAATTTTCAAGGTGATTATTGTGCTTGCCATATTAGCTGCCGCGGCGCTGGTTTTACCCGGCCTGATAAATGAGAATGGTTCGGATGGGGAAAAAACATCCGAATTTATAAGACCGTTCTACGGGGACATAAAAGTCGCGGTGTCCACGACGGGTGTTGTAGAGCCGCAGAACCGGCTCGAGATAAAACCTCCGATAGCCGGGAGGGTGGACGAGATAATGGTGGAAGAAGGCCAGTCTGTCAGGACAGGAGATATACTTGCCCTTATGAGCTCGACCGAAAGGGCCGCCCTGCTTGATTCCGCGAGGCTGAAAGGCGAAAAAGAAATGGAATACTGGCAGGAAGTCTATAAGGCGGCTCCGCTCATAGCCCCCATAGACGGCAGAGTTATTGTCCGCTCGGTTGAACCCGGCCAGACGGTTACGACGGGCGACGCGGTGATTGTCCTTTCCGACAGGCTTATTGTCCAGGCTGACGTCGATGAGACCGATGTCGGCAAGATAAAACTCAGGCAAAAAGCGATTGTCAGCCTTGATGCTTATCCCGAGATAAGGATTGATGCGGTTGTCGACCATATATCTTATGAATCCAAGGTAGTAAACAATGTGACGATTTACGAAGTGGATATACTTCCCGAAAGCATACCTGAGGTTTTCCGCTCGGGTATGAGCGCCAATGTGGATGTGATAATCAATGAACGTAAGGACGTGATGCTGATTCCCTGCGAAGCGGTGACGGACGGCAACAGCGGGAAAACAGTGAAGATAAAAGATACGGAAACAGGCGGGATTAAAACGGTAAATATTTCGACGGGCCTCACCGATTCCGAAAACATAGAAGTCCTCTCCGGCTTAAGGGAAGATGATATGGTGCTCGTCAAGAACGGTTCTTACCAGCCGCCCCAGAAAAAATCGGTCAGCAGCCCGTTTATGCCTCCCGGGCGAAAAGGCAAATAGAGGGAAAATTGGCGGCGATAGTAGAATTAAAAAATATATCTAAAGTTTACCGCATGGGTAAAGTTGAAGTCCATGCCCTGCGCGGCGTTTCCCTTTCCATAGAGAGCGGGGAATTTGTCGCGATAATGGGCCCTTCCGGCTCGGGGAAATCGACCCTTCTCCATATACTCGGGTTCCTGGACAGGCCCGATGCCGGGCAATATGTCATTTCCGGCAGGGATATAAGCAACCTTTCCGACAATGAGCTGGCCGCTTTAAGAAACAGGCTTCTCGGTTTTGTCTTCCAGCAGTTTCACCTCTTAAAAAGGATGAGCGCCCTTGAGAACGTCAAACTGCCGTTCATTTACGGCAGGGACGCTAAAGATATCCGCGCGGCCGCTTACGACAGGATATGTTCAGTCGGGCTTGAAGACAGGGTTTCGCACTGGCCGAACGAGCTTTCAGGAGGCCAGCAGCAGCGCGTTGCGATTGCCAGGGCTCTGGTTAAAGAGCCGATGATAATATTTGCCGATGAGCCGACAGGCAACCTGGATTCGGTAAGCGAACACGAGATAATGCATATCCTGAAAGACCTTAACGCAAAAGGCAAGACCATTATTATGGTAACGCACGAGCAGGAAATATCCGAATACGCGAGCAGGATTATCTCGATGAGGGATGGGAAGATAATTTCGGATGAGAAAAAGGAATCCGGGCCCGAAAGAGGAAAAGCGGTTTATGATTTGGATAAGCTCATATCCAGGAAACGTTCCATCTGGCAGCGGGGTGAATTGCTGGGGCACTTCCGCCAGGCTGTAAAATCCGTCTTGTCCAACAAAGTGAGGTCTTTTTTATCTATGCTCGGTATCCTGGTCGGCGTGGCTTCTGTCATCGCCATGCTG
>JAFGBE010000134.1 GCA_016933315.1 Candidatus Auribacterota bacterium | reverse complement strand
CTCCTTGTAGACTACAAGGTTGATAGGCCAGGTGTGTAAGTCCAGTAATGGATTTAGCTAACTGGTACTAATAAGCTGATCGGCTTGACCATTTACAAACTATATTGACAGATATTGTTTGTTGCAGTCCTCATAAAAAAGATATTCAGTGTTTTTGTGAGGAGTGTTGCGGGCTTGCCCGCAACCTCCTCATAGTCAATAATTTTTCCCGGTGACAAAACAGAGAGGTGGAAACACCCGATCCCATTCCGAACTCGGCCGTTAAGCACCTCATCGCCGATGGTACTGCGATCACACACGTGGGAGAGTAGGTCGTTGCCGGGGTAAATTTCAAAGAAGGGATTGTAATCAATCCCTTCTTTTTTTATTGCAAAAAACCATAGGATATGTGAAATTATTTGGATATGAAACGTGTTTATAAAAATATATTGTTTTTTATCTGTCTTGTTTTCCTGTCCCAATTATCTTATGCCGCCGTGAAGAAAGCGCCGGAGCGACCCGGTTGGATATTAATCTGGAACGACGAGTTTGAAGGGTCTGAACTGGATCCGGCAAAGTGGCGTGTCTCTGATACAGCGCCCGTAAAAAATAAGGAACTTGAATATTATACGCCTGAGGATGTTTACCTTGAAAACGGATGCCTGATATTAAGAAGCCAGAAGCGCGATATGGGGGGAAGAGAATACACTTCAGGGCACGTTGATACAAAAGGAAGATTTCTTACGACCTACGGCAGGATAGAAACACGCGCGAAAATGCCTGGCGGGCAGGGGATATGGCCTGCCCATTGGATGCTGCCTATAAGGGGGATATGGCCTCCGGAGATAGATATCATGGAATTACTAGGCCATGCTCCAGACAGAGTCTATATGACCGTTCACTGGGGCCATTGGCCGAATAACCAGCACGCCGGGAAATCTTTTAAAGGGCCTGATTTTACAAAGGATTTCCATGTGTTTGCGGTTGAGTGGGAACCAGAAGAGATAAGGTGGTATGTGGACGATGTCCTTAGATATACGGCTACAAAAAACATTCCCAAGGAACCTTTTTATATAATTTTGAATACTGCGGTCGGAGGCGAATGGCCGGGTAACCCGAATAGCAAAACCAGGTTTCCCCAATACCATTATATTGATTATGTAAGAGTGTATATTAAAGATATAAAAGGGACTTCCTATCTTTACACTACCGCTGAAAACGGAAAAGTGTCCAGGTCTCCCGACAAAGAGCGGTATAAAACAGGGGATTTGGTGAGCCTGTCCGCGAAGGCGGATCTTTGCTACAGGTTCAGCCACTGGGAAGGGGACGCAGAAGGGAAAGATAATCCCCTGCAGCTGAAAATGGACAGGCACAGGAAAATAAAAGCTGTTTTTGAAATTGACCCCGCCGGTCCTCAGGTTATATCAAAAGGCAGAAAAACCAAGTCTTCATCGCTTGAATCGCCCGAGCTGGATGATAAAAATGCGGTTGACGGCGACATGGAAACAAGATGGTCATCGGCATGGTCGGATCCCCAGTGGATAAAAATAGACCTGGGTGCTATATATAAGATTATCGGCGTGAAACTTTACTGGGAAACGGCTTATGCGAGGGCATATGACATCCAGGTTTCTTCCGACGGCGCAGAGTGGAAAACAGTTTATTCGCAGAAATCTTCCGGAGGCGGAGTCGAAAGCATAGGCGATATAAACGCCGAGGCCAGGTATATCAGGGTTTTCGGTAAAAAGAGGGCCACCGATTACGGTTATTCTCTCTGGGAAGTAGAGGTGTTTGGGGAAAATAAATAAACCTGCTACCTTGCTTTCTCCACATACTTTTCAACCGCGTTGATGTCATGAGTGGGACTTCCCATTTTACTTCCTTTCTTATCAAAAACCCACACGTTGGGGACACTTTTTATGTTGTATTGTTTTGCCACATCGCTTTCCCAGTTCACGATATCGATTTTCCTTAAAATCACGTCATCATATCGGTTAACGATTTTTTCCAGTTGCGGGGCAATAGCCCTGCATGGCCCGCACCAGTCCGCGTAAAAATCGAATATCACAACATAATCGTCCACAAGATATTCTTCTATATCGACTTTTTTGCCGGTTGATATTTTTTGCTCTTTTTTTGGTTTTTTTACAGTGGCGGCCTTCTTAACGGCAGGCTGGCTCTGGGAATGCTGAGACTTAAAGCGTTTAAGCAGTTTCAGGTTTTCTATATCTGACTGTGTTTCAATAGATTCGACTTTGTCCATCGGGAATTTCATCTCACCGCCCTCGAGCCTGACTTTGACGTAATCATCCGTCTGTTTTGTTATTATTCCTTTCATCTGGTAACCCGTCGTCAGGGTTATAATATCGGCGAATGATATATCCGCATACAGCATGATAAGCGGCAAAAAAACAACCATGAATAATTTCAAAATACCTCTCCTGTTATTTTTTAAGAAAGAAAAGTTTTATATCATATTTTCTTAGCGATTTTCCCGTAAAGTCGGTATTGTATGTCTGGGCCATGACACCTTTGCCGGTTACCTGAAGAATATTGCCCATGTTCAGCGTAGGATATTTCCAGAGCTTCTTCCCCTCGTTACTGAAAAGATAGAATGTAACGTCGAAATCGAGTGCGTTAAAGCCTGATACTGCATCCAGCACATTGAAGTTAAATTCGCTTTTAGCCGTTGCAATAAGTTTTTCATTTATGCTTATTTCGCTGCCTTCTATGTCTATGTTCTTTTCCGTTACACCGTCCGGAAGTTTTATAAAAGAGAGAATAGCACTTTTTACCTGCGGGATATCGGATGCATTATCTTTCATCTGTTCCGCGATTTTTGCCGCCATCTCCGATGCTGAACTGGCTTTTATGTCTTTTTTCCCGTCGAGCATATCTTCGAAATCATTGAATATAGAGGTCATGTCCGGCGGAGTCCCTGCCGCCTGGCCGGTTTTTGAGACTTTCTTATCCGTTTTTGCGACAGGGGCATCGAATGTCAATTTTTCCACTATCAGGTAATCGTTACTGAGCTGCACGGGTTTTAAACCGGCGGAGCGCTCACTCCATATAAGATGGAAACTCTTTGAATCTAAAAGTGAAAGGCTGTTTGTGGTGTTGAGCAGGATATATCGGTCGTTCATCATGCTCAGAAAATACATTTCCCTTTCACTTTTCCACAGTGTCTTGCCTTCAAGGCTTATGATTTCAGTTCCCGAAGTGCCAACT
>JAFGBE010000133.1 GCA_016933315.1 Candidatus Auribacterota bacterium | reverse complement strand
TCATTGATTATATAGTATTTTAAATTCTTTTTTAAATTTTATTTTTAAATTCCCATTAAAAAAGGGGGAGCAAGATGACCGGTGATATCCAGATCCAATCCACACTCGACGAAAAAATGACTTCTGCCCAGGATGAGCTTTCAAAACTCAAGACCAGGCAAAGCCAGCTGGAAAAAGAAAAGACCAAGCTCGAAAAGCTTAAAGTGAAGCTGGACAAGCTGACCGAAGGCAAATCCGATCTCCAGCCTTCGATAAACAAAGCTATTTTATCCCTGGAAAGCGAAATAGAATCGAATAACAGGATGAATGAGGAGCTGAATATCTTATGCGACAAACTGAAAGCCGACTATGATAAAATAGCATCCATCCCCGAACCCGACATAGAATCTCCCGAACTGGAAAATCAACTTGATAAGTCAATCGTCGTCATAGAGGAAGCAGGGTCGGACTTTAAAAAAGCAATAAACAGGATAGAAGCTTTTTCCCAGCTTCAATCTGCCGATATCCCGGCTGTCAAGCCGAAGTCAAAATCTCAATTTTCAAAGCTTGAGCTCATTAAAATCGGATTCTATATAGGGCTCCCGATTGCGGCGCTTGCCCTGATTCTGGTGGTTGTAACACTGTTTTTATTAAAATAATACTTTATGATTGAGTCCTAATTCATTTCAGAAAAGGGAATTATGAATATTTCTAATCACTATAACAAGAAAATCAAAGAACTTGACCGCGAAATAAATAAGGTTAAACGCGAGATTATCAAAATTACGTCGAACGACACATCCTCAAAAATGAAAGAATTAACCAGAGAAACCCCGAATTCCCCGAAAAACGGCGACGACAGAAAAAAACTTGCCAATTATCTCGGGGCGGGAAGCATCCAGACTCTCGGTATGCATAAATACCACAAGGAGGATCTGCGAAATAAAATCATTTATGCTGTCGTCGGCATCCTTTTCATCTTAGCGCTGATATGGTTAATCTCCAGGTAACCTTGAACAGGAAACGTTTCTACAGCCCCCTGGAAACAGACTATGGCAGATTTATCGCCTGCCACGACGGAGAGAAAGTATACGGCCTCGCGTTTCCGTCAAACAAGACCCCCGCAAAAGAATTAACGGTTTGCGCGCTTTCCAGAAGGCTCGAAAAATCGCTCAATAATTACCTGAGAAAGGGGGAGCCGCTTCCCGATTATAAGACACATATCTTCGTTACGGAGTTCGCGGCGAAGGTAATAAATGCCGTAAGGAGCGTTCCTTTCGGAAAAACGCGGACTTATTCTTCGATAGCCGCGAAAATCGGGCGGCCCGGGAGCCAGAGAGCCGTCGGTTCCGTATGCAGGAAAAACCCTGTTCCGATAATAGTGCCCTGCCATAGAATAATCCCCGAGAGAGGAGGCATCGGCAATTATTCATCCGGCAGAAAATGGAAAAAAATGCTGCTTGCAATAGAAAAGAACAGAGGACGCGATATAAAAAAATATTGAAATATCATTGAAATATTTCTGTAAAAAGATGAATATTATGTAAATCGGGGGTATTTGAACAGAATGAAAATCAAAATAGCGTATTTATCCGGATTCTGCATGGGGGTAAGAAGAGCCACCGATATAGTTCATTCCCTCGCAAAAAGCCTTCACAGGAAAAACAAGAGGATTGTCACCTACGGGCCGCTGATCCACAATCCCCGCGTACTGGAGCAGCTCAAATCAAAAGGTATCGGGAGCATCGACAGCCCCGACGAGGCGGATTCCGACACGACTGTGGTCATCAGGGCGCACGGGATACCTCCGGATACAAGAGAAAAACTCATTTCGACAAAAGCTCTGATATGCGATGCGACATGCCCCGACGTGCTGAAAGTTCAAAGCCTTGTCAAAAAATACGCAAACAAGGGCTACACAATAATAATAATCGGCGACAAGGGCCACGCCGAGGTCACGGGCTTGCTGGGTTTCGCCGGGACTAAAAGTTTTGTGGTAAACAAGCCCGGGGAAATCAGCAGCATGCCCGACATACAGGGGGATATAGCAGTTGTCTGCCAGACTACCCAGAGTTCAAATCTTTTTGAAGCTGTTTCTTCCGAAATCAGGAACCGTTTCCCTCATGCGACAATATACAACACAATATGCAAATCAACCGAGAAAAGACAGGAAGAAACCAGAAAGCTTGCGAAAGAAGCGGATGTGATGATTGTTCTGGGCGGAAAAAACAGCGCAAATACCCAGCGCCTTTACGAAATATGCTCACAGGAAAAGAAACCCACACATTATATAGAGGACGCCGATGAGCTGGATATCGGCGAGATCCTTAAATACAGGACCGTTGGAATTACGGCAGGAGCTTCCACTCCCAACTGGATGATAAAAAGCCTTGTCCATGAATTGAAAAAGGCTAACAGGAAGAACCAGCTAAGGCTTTTATTGAACATTGAGAACATCATTTATTTCATGGTAAGGACCAATATCCTGATAGCTCTCTCCGCAGCCGTTTTATCCTATATATGCACCAAATTTTTCAAACTGCATAATCCATCTCTCCTTTACCCTATGACTGCGGGGCTATATATATTTTCCATGCACACATTTAACCGCCTGTTCGACAAGACTCTCGGAGAACTGAAAGATTCTTCGCGGATAGGCTTTCTGGAATCCCACCACGAAGAATTCAAGACTCTCTCAATAATCACCATGCTTACAACTCTTATCTGTTCGCTTATCCTGGGATTTTCCGCATTCATAGTAGCATTTATCGCATGCGTAGCCGGCGTATCATACAGCACAAAATTACTCCCGAAAGCATGGTCCGTAAGAAGATTGAAAGACATACCCATGTCG
>JAFGBE010000132.1 GCA_016933315.1 Candidatus Auribacterota bacterium | reverse complement strand
TTTCCTGCTTGCAAAGTAAGCGTGTCCGCGGCACACGGATAAAATATCTACGAGATTTTGTCCGCACGCTTGCCTGTGCCCGTAAGGGTATGCCCGGACTTTAACCTTAGCCTCAACCTGCTTAACTATTTCACATTCGCGACGCCCATCATGATAAAGACCATCACAAAAAGAGCCACTGTCTCTATCACGCCGAGCACCATGATGTAGTTGCCGAATCCTTTGCCTGTTTCGGCCATCGCGTCGGAAGCTGCCGCCCCGGCTTTACCCTGCATCAACGCGCTCATCCCCAACGCAATGCCGGCAAAAATACCCGCCGCCCACAGATACACACCCGAGCCAGCTTTGGCTGAGAGTGTATTCATAACAATAAAACCGTAAATAGTCTGCGACAGGGGCGCGCCGACAAAAACCGTAAGGATGAAAGGCGCCGCTTTGCTCTGCGCAAAACATTTCTTCCATGCGCCGACCGCCGCCATACCTGCGGCGCCCGTTCCCAATGCAGAACCTATTGCAGCAAACGCCAGAGCTGCAGAAAAACCTAAATCCTGAAACTGCGATAAAATATTCCCGGCCATTATTCTTTTCCTCCTATTTCAAGTTTGCTTTTGAGTAAATCCGCTCTTTCGCCCTTAAACGGGCTGTATTCCATTCCTGACCATTCCATGTTCAGATGATTTGAGAATTCCAGTACATTCAGCCTCACGCCGTGCACAAGAACAGCCATAGCTCCCAGCACGATATTAAGCCCGTGGCCTATCAGGAGAATCAGCACTGTAGCAAGGCCCGTTACTACCGACGACCAGCCGAAACCTTCCGCCATCTGGTTAAAAGCGTCCGCTATTGCGACTGAAGCCATCCCGACGGCAAAAAGCCTTATATAAGAAACGACATCGGAAAAACTCCCTATAATGCTTAAAAACGTTGTAATAAGCCTCGGGAAAAGGTCCTTGAAAAAATTTTTAAACGGGACAGTGAAAAATAACACCGCGGATATCCCGCATATGAAAAGCCATGCGGCGAATGCAGGGAATTGTGTGCCGACGATAAATGTTTTCGCAAGAAAAAAGGCGCCCCATATCACCGAGACCCAGCCCAGATCCGCGATAAAAACGACTGACGGCATCTTTCTCACCGCCAGCCATATATGCGCTATCGTAAGCTGCACGGCCCCGATGACAAAACACAATTCTTTCATATTGGAATCCACGGTCAGCCAGGGCATCAAAGGTTTAAAAGTCTGTTTTATCCAGACCTGCCCGAAAATAGTGCCCGTCAGCACACCCCAGATGATCGTCGCAACGCTCAAAACATACATAAGGAGTAAAGGCGTTTTATCCTTCATTTTATTTCCCAGCTTGATATTCAGGAAAACCACGGCAGACAGGATTAAAGCTCCATAACCCGCGTCTCCGATAAGCATCGCGAAAAAGACAGAGAAAAACAGGAGGAAGACAACGCTTATATCCACTTCCCTGTATCCGGGCACGGTTTTTATTATGTCGAAAACCGGCCTGATAAGCTCGATCCATTTTGGATTTCTTATTAGGGTAGGGACGTTGTCGGCGCCGGACGGATCTTCCGACAGGACCGCCCATTTATTTTTTTCCGCAGCATTTTCCAGGTCGCCGACCCTGTCAAACGGGCAATACCCTTTCAGATAAGAGAGGGTGCCCTGGCTGCCCATCCCGGCCCGGGCTTTCTCGAATTCTATTTCCTTCTCCAGGTGTTCAAGCATTGTCTTGAGCTCGTTCCTGTACTGGGCATATTCTTTGAGGTTTCCGTCTATTTCGCTGATTTTGCCGTCAATCTCCTTCTTCTCCGCCCGCACTTCGGAAAGCCTCCTGTCAGGCAGCGCAGCCGTTTTAAATGAAAACTCCCTTTCTGCGCCGGAAACAAGGGCACATCGCGCCAGGCCGCTGCTTCTGGAAATAACTTCAACAAAAATATCAGGGGGAAGAGCGTTGAGTTCCTTCACCGGCAACTCGGCAAGATAAACATACACCCCTTTTTGCTGGAACCTCCTTATGAGGGAAATATCGAAATCTCCCCAGTCATCCCATATATCTATATGCCTCTGGAGTTTCCCTGATTTTTCCGCAAGCCTGCTCCTGTAATCCCTCAAATCCAGGATCTCGTTTATTATTTTGCCCCAGTTCTCAATTTTTTTCTCGGTGGTATCTTCCGCCGCGGGAGGCAGGATCTCTATCGCCCTGGATATCATATAAATATCTTTTTGGACCTCGTCGACCGCATGGCTGTGCGGGGGCTCGACATTCTCCACATGAACCAACCCCAGGGAAGAAAGCTGCTCCAGGGCATCCGACGTGTCTTTGCTCTGCACGACAATATTAATTTTTTTCATAGGGACAATCATATTATAACTTTCACACCCGTCTTTATGCGGCCTGAAGCACTTTTTCTATCTTCTTCTTCGCTATCTTGCTTCTGCCGACCGCGTTGGTTTCCTGGTCTCCTATATATATCCTTATCCTTTTTATATTTTCTTTGCATTCGGGTATTTTCACTTTTTCAAAAAGGTTCACTCTCTGCATCGTCGTTTTGAGCTCCCTGTTTAACAGCTCATACTGTTTTTTCACGACATTGTTCTCCGCAAGCAGTTCGGCGACCTTTCTCATCTGGTCTATGGCGGAATCGACCCACAGGGGCATAACAAAAAGGTCGTATTCCGTATCGGGGAAATCAACGCCCTTGAAAACAGGGATGGTCACTCCGGCAATATTGTCGGTGGATGTAATGATGTTTCTGGGCCTTACCCACCCTGAAAGGTCTATGCCGGGCTCGGCAAGAATACCTATCCAACTCACCATCTCTTTCTTGATTTCCTCTATCTCCTCGCGGTGTTTTCTGAGTTTGGCTTCGGTTTTCCTCACTTCCATCTGCAATTGCTGCTGTTTCAGCTGAAGCGTCGGCAGATACCTCTGGAATTGCCCGAGTGAATCTCTCTGGCCTTTCAACTCGCCTTTTGTGAATTTAATTTTCTTTTTTGCCATTTATACGGGCTTTCTTTTTTATGTGCTGAACCGAGTGCCTCTGTTATTCCTGTTTGCTCAAGTCCTCGACTGTTTTCGGCCCTTCATTCTGTTCTTCTTCCGTCTCATCCGGCCGGCTTTCCTGTTCCTCGGCAATTTTTCCCTTCGGCCAGAATTTGTTTGCCATTTCCGTTCTCACCCCGGTTTCCTCCGGAGAGAAACATTCCGCCATTATTTCCCATCCCAGGTCAAGGGCTTTCTCAAGAGGGATATTCACCTTAAGAGACATGAGCTTATCTTCAAACAGGCTTCCGTACTTGAGCAGTTTTTCATCCCACTTGCTCATCTGGAATCCCATCGCGAGTTTTTCCTTTGTGTCCTTGAAATCGGCATACAGCTGTATCATCGTATCCATAACCGTCCTGTGGTCTTCCCTTGTTTTCCCGTTAACCTGCTGCTTGAGCCTGCTTAACGAGCCGAATGGTTCTATCCTGCCGTTCCTGAGATAGAACTGGCCTTCCGTAATGTAACCCGTATTGTCCGGGACTGGATGCGTCACGTCGTCTCCGGGCATCGTGGTAACCGCGAGCACGGTTATCGAACCCGCATCGGAAAAATCGACCGCTTTCTCATAGCGGGAGGCAAGCTGGCTATACAGGTCCCCCGGATAACCTCTGTTGGAAGGTATCTGCTCCATCGTAATGGCAACTTCTTTCAGGGCGTCGGCGAAATTAGTCATATCCGTCAAAAGGACAAGCACGTTTTTGCCTTTAAGCGCAAATTGTTCCGCAACCGCAAGGCACATATCGGGGACCATGATACATTCCACCGTAGGATCCGATGCGGTATGTATAAACAATATCGAGCGCGACAGCGCGCCGTGTTCCTCGAGCGTATCCCTGAAAAACAGGAAATCATCATACTTCAACCCCAGACCCCCGAGTATTATCACGTCGACTTCCGCCTGCATGGCTATCCTGGAAAGGAGCTCATTGTAAGGCTCTCCGGCGACAGAGAAAATGGGAAGCTTCTGCGATACCACAAGAGAATTAAAAACATCTATCATCGGGATTCCTGTCCTGACCATCCTGTTGGGAATGATCCTTTTTGCGGGATTGACCGACGGGCCGCCGATCTCAACCATGCTGTCGGCAAGAGAAGGTCCGTTGTCTCTCGGGATCCCGCTGCCGTCGAAAATCCTGCCCATTAAATCGTCCGAGAAGGAAACCTGCATCCTGTGCCCCAAAAACCTTACTTCATCGCCGGTGGACACTCCCCTGCTTCCCGCAAACACCTGAAGAGAAACTTTATTGCCG
Source organism: Candidatus Auribacterota bacterium (assembly GCA_016933315.1). Taxonomy (GTDB): domain Bacteria; phylum Auribacterota; class UBA6266; order UBA6266; family UBA6266; genus UBA6266. Next base: position 7,810 of record JAFGBE010000132.1, on the reverse strand, counting down.
TCAAGCTTTATCACCTGGGCAAGCGATTTTCCCCTCGAAGTGTTTATCTCGGCAAGTTCCTGGTTGCCGACCCCTTCGGCTTCGACGGTTATAACATCTCCGACTATCTGAAGTATCCTGCTGTATACTTTACGCATAATTTATCCCTTATCTTTTACCTGCTTTTTAACTTTTTCCTTCAGGGATTGCTCCCTTTTCTTAAACGCGTCGCTTTTCCACGGGTCTGAATTCCAGTTTTTAAATTCCTGTCTCAGCTCGTGGAAAAAATGCCTCGCTTCGTCTTTCGCGCCGAAAGCAAATTCCGATTTTAAGATTTCATGCAGGACGCCGAACACATATTCCTGCCTTTCGGCGGGCGTCGCCCCGTCAACATCATCGAAAGCGTTCTGCTGCAGATACACATCGTCGACAAATTCGCCCTTGAGATATTCCGTGAAATCCTCCATCGCCGTCCCTTCTTCGCCTACAACCTTCATCATCTGTTCGACTTCGGAGCTTTTACGCAAAACATATTTTACATATTCGACATGTTCCTGATTGACAACGCTTTTATATTTGCTCCACGAATCAAGAGGGTCTATCGCGGGATATTTTCTTGCATCAGACCTTTCGCGGGACAAGCCGAGAAACGCGCCCACGACTTTCAGTGTTGCCTGCGTAACAGGTTCCTCAAAGTTGCCGCCGGCAGGGCTGACAGTCCCCCCGATAGTGACCGAGCCGATTTTGCCGTTATTAAGGCGTACAATGCCCGCCCTTTCATAAAATGATGCGATACGCGATTCCAGATAGGCGGGAAACGCTTCTTCCCCGGGAATTTCCTCAAGCCTTCCCGACATCTCTCTCATGGCCTGCGCCCAGCGTGACGTGGAATCGGGAAGCAAAAGCACGTTCAGGCCCATCTGCCGGTAATACTCCGCAATCGTCACCGCGGTATAGACGCTCGATTCCCTCGCGGCGACAGGCATTGAACTCGTGTTGCATATGATTATGGTCCTTTCCATCAGAGATTTTCCCGTCCGCGGATCTTTGAGTTCCGGGAATTCACGCAGGGTCTCCACGACTTCGCCCGCTCTCTCGCCGCACGCGGCAATAATCACTACATCCACCTCCGCATGCCTGCTTGTAATCTGCTGCAGGACCGTTTTCCCCGCTCCGAAAGGCCCGGGGATACAATATGTTCCCCCTCTGGCAACAGGTACCAGTGTGTCAATGATCCTTACTTTGGTGATAAGCGGGTCTGACGGTTTCAGTTTTTCTGTATATGCCTTGATCGGCAATTTAACCGGCCAGGTTTGCACCATGGAAACTTTTTCGGGGTTCCCCTTTTTATCTTTAAGCTCCGCAATCACATCTTTTCCGGTGTAACTGCCTTTCTTGGCGACGGTAACCACTTCGTATTCATCCCTGAGCGAAAAAGGAACCATTATGCAGTGCCTGAAAATCCCTTCGGGCACCGAACCGAGGAAATCTCCTGCTTTGACTTTATCGCCTTTTTTGGCTTCAGGGGTAAAATCCCATTTCTGATCATAGGAAAGAGCGTTCAGATAAACGCCCCTCTTTAAAAAATAACCGCATTTCTCCGCAACCTGTGGGAGGGGGTTCTGAAGCCCGTCATAAACCTGCGTAAGCAGCCCCGGCCCGAGCTCGACAGACAGGAGCTCTCCTGAGAATTCAACCCTGTCCCCGACTTTCAACCCCTCGGTGTTTTCATACACCTGCAGGTCTGCCTTGCTGCCTCTTACCCTTATTACTTCGGATTTTAGTTTTTCCTCTCCCGTAACGGCATACGCGACTTCGTTCTGAAGAACGTAATCTTCGAACTCGACCACTATCATATTGCCGTTTATGCCCGATATCTTTCCTGTTCTTTCGCTCATTCTTTAAGCTCCTTCCGGGGCTGTAAAAGCTCTATCGCTATTTTTCTGCCTTCTTCGGCTTTGATATTATCCCATTTATTTAAAATCTGAATTTTTAAAAAATAGACAACGAGAAAATGTAAATCGAAAAAATGCTGTCTTTCTATTTCCTCAAGTTTATCCCATCGCGCGGTATCAATCCTTTTCTCGACTTCAAGCGGCGTTTCTTCTCCCGCAGCTTCCGTTACCATCGCCGCGATGAACGGGTCGGGCACGTATTCGCCCCGGAAATAATCATGGCTGTCCTTGCCCAGTTTTTTCGCCCTTATGTTGACAAGTTCGTTCCTCAGGGATATTTCGAAGTCCCTCCATATTTTAAGGGCATTACGGGACGCATCCTGCGCGCCCGAAGGCACAAGTGAAGATTTTTTAAGCACAAAAAAGTCTTTTTCAGAAAGATGCTGGGCGCTGTAGTCCAGAAACTGCTCATTGGACATCGGGGGCTTCGCCCCGAAAGAGAGCATTGGCAAAGAAGCGCATAAATAGTAATAGTTACGGCTCACAGGATTCCCCGCTTATTTTTTCTTCCCGGCGCGGCCGATGATTTCCTTTATCTGCGGGCTTACATAAGCTGACAGGCACTCGGCAATGCTTTCATCGGAAAAATCAAAATGGGACTGCCCGCCGTCAAAGCTTATCGTGAACCCTGCGTCTAAATTTTTAACGGGTTTTATTTCCGCTTTCTGTTTCAATTTATTTTTAAATAACTCGACCAGCCCTTTTCCTATATCCCTGGCTTCTTTTTCATTCAGGCTGATCTGCACACTCGATACTTCCCCGCCGCTTTTCACAAAAGATGAAGCCGCATCCACTATTATCTTCTGTATCATATCCTTGCTCATCGCTTTTGATACTTCTTCCCTGAGCACACTGTTAAAAAGGGCGATTATCTCCTCTTTCAGGGAAAGCATTACATTCCGGAACGCCTGGTCTATCGCTTTTTTCGCGTTTTCATTGATGCGGGCGCCTTCTTTTTCCGCGTTTTCCTTCACTTCGGAGGCTTTCTGCTGAGCCGAAACCAGTATTTCTTTTGCTTCCCCTTCTGCGTCGGAAATGATTTTGTCGGCTTTTTCCTGGGCGGATTTGATACCTTCGCGGTTAATCTTGTCTAAGAGGCTTTGCAGTTTTTCTGTCATAACGGATACTCCTGTTTATATACCGAATAATGAAACATCTATATTACTTTTCAACATCAAAAAATTCAAGTATTCTGTCAAGTTCGTCGAGGGAATAGTATTCGATTTCTATCCTGCCTTTGTTTTTTCTGTCCTTAATTTTCACCTTTGTTTTCAATGCTTCCCGAAGCCTGTTCTCCAGGTCTTTTATGTGGGACGGAGATTCTTTCGAAATTTTCACCTTTGCAATACCCGGCTGGGCCTTTTCATTAATAAACACTTCCAGCTGCCTGACCGACATACCTTCTCTGACTGCTTTTTCTCCTGTTTCAAGCTGCCGCTGCGGATTTTTGATGCCCAAAATCACCTTTGCGTGGCCCAGGGTCAAACTTCCGTCTTCAAGATATTTCCTCAATTTCAATGGCAGTGAAAGCAATCTTAAAATATTCGCCACGGAGGCCCTGTTTTTCCCAACCTTTTGCGCCACAAGTTCTTGCGTTAAGCCAAAGCTGTCCATAAGCTTTTTATACCCGTCGGCTTCTTCTATTGGGTTTAAATCCTCCCTCTGCAGGTTTTCTATCAGCGCCAGTTCGAGAGATTCTTCGTTGTTCGCGATTTTCACTATCGCAAAGATTTTATCCATGTTAAGCTGTTTTGCTGCCCGGTATCTTCGCTCACCGGCTATTAACTCATACCCGTCCCCGGCTTTTCTTACGGTTATGGGATTAAGGATACCCTTTTCCTTTATGGAATCCACAAGCTCTTCAAATCTTTTCTGGTCAAATTTTCTTCTCGGTTGATACACATTTGCTTTGATTTTTTCCACAGGGATATTCACAACCTGTTCCGAGGTTTCTGCGGGGTGTTGAATTATTGCCCCCAGTCCTTTACCCAACGCTTTCTTGGCCAAGTTCAGCCTCCTTGTTTTTTGTAACTATTTCTTGCGCAAGGGATAAGTAATTTTCTGCCCCTGCCGAATTTATATCATAATAAACAATTGGCTTCCCGAAACCCGGTGCTTCGCTAAGGCGGATGTTTCTAAAAATTATAGTTTTAAACACTTTATCCCCAAAATGATTCTTCACTTCATCAACCACCTGTTTCGCCAGGTTTGTCCGAAGGTCTCCCATTGTCATAACAAGGCCTTCCACTTCCAGGTTCGTATTCATCTGTTTTTGAACAAGTTCAACTGTTTTCATCAACTGTATAAGACCTTCAAGCGCATAATAATCGCATTGTATTGGGATAAGGACTGAATCTGCGGCGCAAAGGGCGTTCATTGTAAGCTGGCCCAGCGAAGGGGGACAATCAATAATAATATAATTGTAGTTGTCTTTTAGCGGCACCAGTTCCCCCTTGAGCTGATAATGCCTGTTCTCCAGTTCAAGAAGCTCTACTTCCGCCCCGGCAAGATCAGGGGTTGATGGAATAACATCGAGATTTTCAAATTCGGTGTGCATTATAACGCCTATCAGGGGCCTGTGTCCTATAATCGCCTTGTAGATACCTTCGCTTATCTGAGATTTATCTATCCCGACACCGCTTGTCGCATTACTTTGAGGGTCTAAATCAACTAGAAGAACTTTTTGTCCGGATTTGCCAAGACATGCGCTCAGATTTACAGCGGTGGTTGTTTTGCCAACACCGCCCTTTTGATTGACGACAGTGATTATTTTACCCATAAATCTGTCCTTTACAATTATGTGAAAAATAAATGTTCTACGTAGAACAAAAAAATATCACAATTGAAAATGCATATCAATAGAAAAGTAATTTTGTGCGGTAAAATGGTCAGATTGTTCCACGTGGAACAATAGCCATACGCGTTTTTTTGCCTTGCCACGAATTTCTTGCGGCTAATTCTTTATTGATGTCTCTCACTATTTCCGATTTCTGCAATGTCCATTCGGGTGCGACCAGCCTTTCCTTCCTGCAATCCCCCATTAACCTGTGGATTACAATGTCCGGCCTTGTTCTTTCCAAAAAACTAGCGGCTTCCTGAATATATGTGTCTTTGGATATCAGGCTTATTTCTTTCCCTGTGTACAGTCTCTCGATTTCGGTATTCTTCGCGATATACAAGTGGTGTATCTTCAGGCCCTTAACAGGTAATGAGGATATAAAATCCGCTGTATTAGCATAATCCGCCGGCGTTTCGCCGGGCAAGCCCAATATTATGTGTGCGCAAACTTTGATACCGGCTTTATTCGAGGCAACTACGGCCTTTTCAAAATCTTCTTTGTTGTGTCCCCTGTTTACTCTTTTTAGTGTTCTGTCATTGGAACTCTGCAAACCTAATTCAAGCCACACTTCCCTGCCGCCGGATATTTCCGCTATAAGCATAAGTTTATCTTCATCCAGGCAGTCCGGACGGGTTCCTATGGAAAGGCCTATGATTCTCTTATCCAAAAACACGCTTTTATAAAGTGTTTCTAATATTTTTATATTTGCATAGGTATTTGTAAAAGGCTGGAAATAAACGAGATAATATTCATTGTCCCTGGCTTTTGTTTCAAGGTATTTATTAACCTGTTCCCACACAGGAAGCTTTCTGGAAATATCATCAGCCCCGGATCCTTTTTCATCGCAGAAGATGCATCCCTTTTGCGATAGCTTCCCATCCCTGTTCGGGCAGGTAAAACCGGCATCTATGCATATTTTTCTGACCCTTCTACCATAAATGCCTTTAAAATATGTATTAAGTGAGTAGTACCTTTTGTTCATTGTTTTCTATCCGTGCTGACGTTCGGCGGCTCCTTCTTTCCTTAAGTGTATCATAATAATAGATATGTCTGCAGGGCTCACCCCCGATATTCTCGATGCCTGGCCTAATGTCATGGGCATAACAGCAGAAAGTTTTTCTATGCTTTCCTTTTTTAAGGCGGTAATCTTCCTATAATTAAAATCGGCTGGTATCTTAAAATCTTCCATTCTCCTCATCATTTCTATCTGTTTTAATTGTTTTTCAATGTACCCTTCATATTTTAAATCTATAATTACTTGTGAGAGAACATGTTCAGCAATATTATGTGGCGCCTCCTGTTTCGCTTCCTGCAGTGTTTCAAAATAACCTTTCCCGCTTTTAATGTCTGCCAGAAGTTTTTTGTTTCTTTTAATTCTTGTTTTCTCTTTTTCTATGCTCTCCCTTTTTTTTCTTAACAGGGATATTTCTTCATCTGTTATTGTTCCTATTCTATAGCCATACTCCATCAGCCGCAAATCAGCATTATCCTGACGTAAAACCAACCTGTATTCCGCCCTGGAAGTAAACATTCTGTAAGGTTCTGCCGTACCTTTAGTTACAAGATCGTCTATCAATACTCCTATGTATGCATCGGAGCGTTTTAAAATAAAGGGGGCCTTATTGTCGATGTTCAATACCGCATTTACTCCGGCAATTAAACCCTGCGCCGCAGCTTCTTCATAGCCGGATGTCCCGTTGATTTGCCCGGCAAGGAATAAATTCCTGATTTTCTTCGTTTCAAGCGAGGCATAAAGCTGGGTAGGATAAACAAAATCATACTCTATGGCATATGCGGGGCGGATTATCACAGCTTTTTCTAACCCCGGTATTGAATGAACCATATCGAGCTGTAAATTCTCAGGAAGGCTTGTTGAAATGCCGTTCAGATAAACTTCGTCCGTATTTAATCCCTCGGGCTCTATGAATACCTGGTGCGATTCTTTATCGGGAAATTTAATAAATTTGTCCTCTATCGAGGGGCAATACCTTACCCCCCTGCCCGTTATTTTGCCGGAATACATAGCTGTTTTTTTTACATTTTCTGTAAGGATTTTTTTTGTTTCTGCCGTGGTTTTTGTTATATAACAGTCTATTGTGGAGTATGTTACAAAGGGCACCCTGAAAGAAAAGCTCTGCGGAGATTCGCTTGGCTCGATAACGCACCTGCTATAATCTATGGTATCCTTTCTGACGCGCGGAGGTGTTCCTGTCTTTAGCCTCCCAAGTTCAAGCCCCGAGCTCTTTAAGCTTAACGACAGGCCGGTTGAAGCCTCTTCTCCCGCCCTGCCCCCGGGGAATGATTTATATCCAATATGGATCATGCCGTTCAAAAAAGTACCCGTTGCCACAATTACAGCATCGGCAAGGTAGGTATCTCCTTTTAAGGTCTTAACGCCCTTAGCGCTCCCCTGTTTTATTATTAATTCCCCTGCAATATCTTCCGTTAAGGTTATCCTTTTGTTATCCGAAAGCATTTTCTCCATTATCTCTGAATATTTCTGCTTATCTATCTGCGCCCTGGGAGACCACACGGAGGGGCCTTTTTTCCTGTTGAGCATCTTATAATGTATTGCGCTTTTATCCGTAACTATACCCATTACACCGCCCAAACTGTCTATTTCTCTTACCAAATGCCCTTTTGCCAGCCCGCCGATGGCAGGGTTACACGACATTTTCGCAATGTTTTTGAGTGACATTGTAAGTAACGCCACGGTTTTACCCATCTGCGCTACGATATTCGCCGCTTCGCAGCCTGCATGGCCGCCGCCTATCACAATTACATTATATTTCAATGTTTTTCCCATTTTTACCTTATATTACAACAATTAACATTGTGTTTTTATAAAAAAATGCTGTATTTTTTACTATTTCTAGCCAGTTTTACGCTTTTTATCCATGCTTGCGCTGCATATATAAAGAAACTCTCCTGCTATAAATTATAGCCGGGAACGGCAAAACATCATGATTTTTCACTAAAACATCTAACTTTATCTTAAAATATTGCTATATTTTGTGTTATTCTGGCTACTTTTCTC
>JAFGBE010000131.1 GCA_016933315.1 Candidatus Auribacterota bacterium | reverse complement strand
GATATTATCCTCCTGTCCAATACCAGCACGGCGCCCCTGTCGTCCCTGTGTCTTATCAGGCGGCCGAAACCCTGCCTGAACTTTATCACGGCAAGAGGAAGGCTGTATTCGGAGAATGAATCTCCTCCGGACATCGATATGTACTCGGACCGGGACATAAGGACAGGCTCAGTCGGCACCTTAAAAGGCAGCCTCGTAATGACCACCAGGCTTAAAGACTCTCCTTTAACATCTATCCCCTCCCAGAAACTTTCGGTCGCAAGCAAAACAGACCCGGTGTCTTTTTTAAATGTTTCCAGCAGCCTGTACCTGTTCCTTTCGCCCTGCTTAAGGACTCTGTACCCCGAATTTTCTATATCATCTTTGACAAGGGCCCATATGGTCTCCAGCATATTATACGAAGTAAAAAGTATTAAGGCTCTCCCCTCCGAAATCCTGACGGCATCACATACTGCGTTCCTGACCATCTCTGTATAATCCGGAGATTTCGGCTCGGGAATCTCCGAAGGAAGCGCGAAAAAAACCTGCTCTTTATAATCGAAAGGAGAATCCAGAAGGAGAGACTTTGATTTCCTTTCATTTACGAGATTGATGCCCAGGCGGCCTTTTATGAAATCAAAGCTCCTGTTGACCGAAAGAGTAGCCGATGTCAATATGATGGCATTATATTTTTCATAGACATATTCTTTCAATATATCCGCCACTATGATGGGGGAAGAACAGAATTTCAGGTAAGCGTCGGCTCTCCTGGAAGTCTTGAATTCCACCCATCTGCAATTTTCATCGTTATCCCCAATAAACAACCGGAAATCGCCGACTACCGCCCGTATTCTTGCCGATATTGATTTCAATTCTATCAAAGGAGACGCCAGGCTTCCTGATTTGGCAAGCCCGTCCGATTCAATCATATCGGATAAATTTTTCAGCATGTCGGCGGAAGACAGAAGTTTTGAACACAGCTCTTTTATCAGCGGGACAGCGGAATCAATCCAGAAATCCGTATTTACCACATCATAGTTAATCCTGAACTTCTCAGTTTCGGAGCCCGACTTGAAAAAATTCCTGAATATCTTATTCAGCTCCTCAAAAAGGAATTTCACTTCATTTTCAGTCCTGATGAGGTCTTTTATAAGTGTTTTCCGAATGTGCTCGACAATCCTGGTTTTCTTGCGCTTTGCCCTGTTTTTCAGGGATGAGATTGTTTTTTTAATGAATATTATCAATCCTGATTTCTTCCCGGCGTGCCTTAGCAGCCTGCCGAATATTTTGGACACCCGGAACTTGGATATTTCAATGCCCATATTCGAGGTCGCCACATCCTCAATATGATGGGCCTCGTCTATAATTATGTTTTTGAAATTCGGCAGGACCAGCGAGGTTTTGTAATTTTCCGTTGTTTTCCGCAAAATGATATCCGTCATAAGAATATGATGGTTGACGACAATCAGGTTGGAATAAGCGGCCCGGTTCCTGGATTTGTAGAAAAAACATCTTCCGTAGTGGGGACATTTTATCCTCAGGCACTGGTCGGCTTCGCACTGGACCATCTCCCAGAGGGTGTCCTTCGGAATGAAATCCAGGTCCGATTTGCTGCCGTCTTTGGTAACTTCAGCCCACTTGAATATGGCGGTTAGTTCCCTTCCCTCCTGCCCGCTGACCAGATTCATTTCTTTCATGGCGCTCTCGCATTTTCTCAGGCACAGGTAATTTGTTCTCCCTTTAACGAGGCACCACCTGAATTTCAACCCTGTCATCCGGGACAGATGGGGTATATCCTTGTAAAACAGCTGTTCCTGAAGATTTATCGTATTCGTCGATATAACAACCCGTTCGTTATTGGCCAGGCTCCATTTTATGGCGGGCAGCAGATAGGCAAATGACTTTCCCGTTCCTGTCCCGGCTTCAACCAGCCCTATCCCGGAATCATTAAAGCAGCCGGCGACAAATTTAACCATTTCAATCTGCTCTTTCCTGTATTCATAATTATCAAGCTTCGAAGCTATGCTGCCGCCTTCGCCGAAACAGGAGATTATTTCCTCCTCATTTATAAGCTTTTCTTTGCCCGGAACAAACGCTTTCACCACCACATAGACATTTTCAACATTGTTGTCCGTAATATAAAACCCGTTTGCGCCGCCGGCTACAAGCGACGCCACTTTTATATCCTCATCCGAGGGCACAAGGTTTCCCGAAGGATGGTTATGCAGAAGGACATCTCCCGGGTTCAGCATACCTATAACGGCGGGCACGGAAATCTTATTTCCCCTGGCCACTTCTATGGCTTCCCCTATTTTCCCATCCTCTTCCGGGCGGCATATAAAAAAAACTTCATTGCCGTCGGTGTCAATTATAACTTTTTTGATGTAATCGGCCGTTTGGGATAAAATAAGCTCTCCGGCCGCAGTATATTTCATCTCATAAACCCTTTCCCGGCCCGATTCAGGTTGACACAATCAGGCGTTTAATATATTTATATACTATCAGAACCAACTTAAAAAGAGGAAAATATGCTTGAAACAGCGGTTAAAGCGGCGAAAAAAGCCGGGGAACTGCAGATACGGAGCTTCGGCAAAAAAATAATAGTTGATGAAGAACTGAGATTCGACACAAAACTCGCGCTCGACAAAGAAAGCGAGAGGTTAATCGTAGATACAATACTTGCTGAATTTCCGGATCATTCCATCATAGCGGAAGAAAGCGGGGTAACGGACAATTCATCCGATTACACATGGATAATCGACCCGCTGGACGGGACAGCAAATTTTTCCAGGAACATACCTCAATTCTGTTCTTCCATAGCTTTGCTTCATAAAAGCGAAAAAATACTGGGCGTCGTATTCGACCCGGTGAGGAACGAGTTATTCCACGCCGAAAAAGGTAAAGGTTCTTTTTTGAACGGCAGGAAAATAAACACGCGGCACACAGCTAAAATCAACGAGCTTTTTGTAGTCTGCGGTTTTATGAAATCCGAAGAAACAATAAAAAAAGGGCTTGTTATCTTCAACGCGCTGATAGAGCGGGTGAAAAAAATACGGATAATGGGAGCAGCCGCGCTTGACCTTTGCTGGCTGGCAGCCGGGCGTTTCGACGTTTATTTCGAATACGGCATAATGGATTGGGACATTGCCGCGGGCGAACTGATACTGAAAGAGGCCGGGGGCGATATCAAGGCAGACGCGCTGGGCAATCATTCCTATAACGTCACAGCCACAAACGGCAAAATAAAACCCGAAGAATTCTTAGGCCTTATCTAAATCAATATAGCCAGTACCTCATGGGTCTTCTTGTCTTTAAACGGCTTAATAATATTGCCCGCCACTTCTTTGCCGTCGACTATAAGGCTTTTGACTCCCTGATAACTGCCCTTGGGATTCCTTATCCTTATATGGTATGTCGCTCCCCTGAATTTCCTTTTTATCTCGAAGTTCTTCCATGTCGAAGGAATGCACGGGTCTATAACAAGCCCCTCATACGTAGGCCGGACGCCGAGAATCCATTCGCATGCTATCCTGTAATACCAGGCCGCCGACCCCGTATACCATGTCCAGCCGCCCTTCCCGAAGTTCTCCGAATCAGGCCCGTCAACGTTACCGGGAGTAACATACGGCTCGCATTTATACAGGTCGGGGTTCTCTCCCCTTCTTATGGGGTTAAAGCTGTTATATAGCCTGTAAGCCATGTCAGGCCTTCTTGCCACGCATTCAGCCTGAATCGCCCAGACACCGGCGTGAGTATACAGTCCGCCGTTTTCCCTGACACCGGGGGCATACCTCGTAAGATATCCTATTTTCGGGTTGGGAACATCATAGGCCGGATGGAAAAGAATCGGCCCGAATTCACGGTAAAGATATTTTTCCATGGATGACAGCATGGACTTACGCCTTTTTTTATCTTCTTCTATCCCGTTTATTATCGCCCATGTCTGGGCGTTGAGGAATATCTTTCCGCATTTTTCCTTGCTGCTGCCCAGCATATGCCGGCTGTCAGTCGTCGCACGCCAGTACCACTTCCCGTCCCAGCCGTACTTGTTAACCGCCTTCTTCAGTTTTACGGCATTTCTCAGCAGCATATCCGCTGTTTTTTTATCTTTAATCATTTTTGCCACCGCGGCAAATTCATTCAGGACTCCGAACAGGAAATGTCCCATCCACACGGATTCGCCCTTCCATTTATCTCCGCACGAACTTAAACCGTCATTCCAGTCGCCTTCGCCTATCAGGGGCAAACCCCTCTTGCTCATCCTGGACAGGCTCTTCCTGATAGACCTCAAACAATGTTCGTAAAGGCTTGCCCTGCCGGAGTCGACAAACGGCTCGCTTTTCTTGAGGATACCGATATCGGCGGTTTCCTTTAAATAGTTGACCGTGATGAAAGGAAGCCATAAAAGATCATCGGAAAATTCGGATTTCGGGCCTTTGTCCTCAAGCGTGTTCCACCAGTGATATACCGTCCCGTCGGTGAACTGGTGCCTCGCATGGTCGAGTATTCTCTCTTTTGTCTCTTCGGGCTCAAGAGGCAGGAATATCTGGCTGTCCTGAAGCTGGTCCCTGAAACCGTAAGCGCCGCTTGACTGATAATATGCCGCTCTCCCCCATATCCTCGCCGAAATGGCCTGATACTTCAACCAGATGTTTGTCATTATGTTCATGTTATCATCGGGAGTCTTGATTTCAACAGGACTCATAAGCTTTTTCCAGAAATCACATACGGCGCCCAGCGCCTTGTGGGCTTTTTTGGGGGTAATATATTTTTTTACGGTTTTGGATATCTCACTTTCCGTCTTTTCCAAACCCAGGACAAACACGATTTCCTTGGTCTCATTCGGCTTCATTTCTACTTTCGACCTGATGGATGCTATCGAGTCATTCCACTTTCCGGTGGTTTTCGAAAGCCTGCCTTCTCTTACGGCTTTCGGGGCCATTTGATTCCCGTACATTCCGATAAACTCTTCTTTATCGCCCTCATAACCCGAAACTACCGATGCTGTATGATAGCCAACATAGTTCCACGTTGTATTCCACGGAGCTTCATCCGCCGAAATACCCCCAAGTCTCTTTTTGACGGTAAGCGCCTTTGAGGAGTTGTCAAATTTTGTTTCCTGGAAAAGTTTATGGAATTCCCTGTGGCAATCCGGCCATGCTCCGGTCAGCCATTCTATATAAGAAATCAGGCTGATTTTACGGGCGGAATTGGTTTTATTGTGAAGCTTCACGATCCATATTTCACAATTGTCGCCTTTCGGGACAAATACCCTCATTTCAGAATAGAGGGAGCATTTTTCCATCTTGAAGATTGAATACCCAACGCCGTGAACACACTGGTAATAATCAAAAGTCGTACAGGTGGGTTTCCATGTCGCCGACCAGAAATCCCCCGTGTCATCATCCCTGATATACAGGTATTTTCCGCTCTCATCCTTTATTAAATCCTGTTCCCATCTCGTCAACCTGTTCAAATTCGAATTATAAGCCCAGCTGTAACCGCCGCCTGTCTGAGAGATTGCAAGACCGTATGTCTTATTGCAGATAACATTTGCCCATGGCTTCGGAGTATCGGGTCT
>JAFGBE010000130.1 GCA_016933315.1 Candidatus Auribacterota bacterium | reverse complement strand
GCCGTTTACCGTCAACCGCCAGCTTCCTTTTGCCCCTTCTATTTTCACGACATTCCCGGCCGAAACACCAGGCCGGCTGCAACCGGCAAATAAAAAAAGCCCCGCAGCGGCCAAATATATCAATTTCATAATTTTCTCCTTTTTTAATATAATATCATTTAAATATGGAAAATCTCAAACATCTTATAAAAACAAGGAGAAGCATCCGGCGCTTTAAAAACAGAAACGTGAGCCGGAAAATCCTGCTTAAAATCATTGAAGCCGGGATTAACGCTCCCAGCGGGCTGAACAATCAGCCATGGAAATTCCAGACAGTAACCGAAGCCGGATTAAAAAAAACCATCTCCGGGTTCACTCTCAGCCGATACTCAAAAATCATATGTGAGGCGCCCGCGCTTATACTGGTATACCTCGATGAACGGAAAATCTATGACAGGGACAAGGACATAATGTCCGCCGGCGCGTGCATCGAGAATATGCTGCTCTATATCCATTCGGAAAAAATGGGAGCCGTCTGGCTGGGAGAAATACTGAACAGGAAAAAACAGCTTCAGAAAAAGATAAACAGGCAAAAGGGCCTGGAGCTCGCGGCGGTAATAGCGGTGGGCTACCCGGGTGAAAAACCAAGATACCCCGGAAGAAGAAAATTATCCTCGTTTCTGCTTGAAGGTTAGCAGGCCGCCGAAGCCGCAAACCTGTAGTCTTTGCCTCTTTTAGGCGTTTTTTTCCTGTGTTCGGTGCCGAACAGGAAAACAGGTTTTTTCATATATTCAATCGCGTCTTCTATCATAGCTTCGACAAAATTGGTGTATGTCCAGCCTTCGGCCCTGATCTGTTTTATGGCCCCGGCATCAGGACTTATGTCCGGGTTGGGGTTGACATCTATAACATAGAGATTGTTTTTAGCGTCCATACGGAAATCCACGCGCGCATAACCCTTCTTAATGATAGTATTAAATATCACCGAACAGGCTTTGAATATTTTCCCGGTCTGCGCTTTCGTGATATCCGCCGGACATATATGCACCGTGGACTTATATTCCACGCTTTCGATATTCCATTTTGCGTCATACGAAATGATATTGTATTTCCTGTTGTCGGGATACCGGAATTCTATCTCCGATATCGGGAATATTTTGGTTCCCTCTTTTGTATTGATTAAAAAACAATTAAACTCCCTGCCGGCAATATACTCTTCCGCGATCAACCCGTCAGAGTAAAGCTGAAGCAGGGCGCCAAGCTTGTTTTTAGCTTCCCGGGGCGATTCAAAAATATTCTGCTCAGAGATGCCTGTGCTTCCGTCTTCACTGAGAGGCTTCACGATAACCGGATACTTTAATTGCGACACGCTGTCGAAGTGCGACGGGTTCCTGATTTCCACCGCCCGGGGACATTTTATCCCCATATCTTTCAGAAAAAACCTGTAATTATATTTGTTCAGGCAGAGCCCCAGCGCCAGGGGAGGCGCTCCCGTATAAGGGACCTTTAAAAGCTCCAGGAGGGTCACTATATTCATCTCGAATTCCGGCCTGCCGAAGATGCTCTCGCACAGGTTAAAAATCACATCCGCCCGGCTTTTATGGATATTGGCGACCATTTCCTGAATATCGTTGTTTATATCAATCCTTAAAACCTCGCAGCCTATTTTGCCCAGGGAATGTTCAACCGCGTTGATATGGTTGTGTATGTACTCATCAGTCATTCCCGGCTCAAGATCGGCAATCAGGTCGGGTTCGTTAAACAGAAGTGCAGCTCTCAATTTTTTCTCCTATATTATATCTCTTAACGGCGTTTTCGATTATCCCCCTGATTATATCCTCGTATTCTATCCCGAGCTTTTTCGACATTATAATCAGGTCGCTGTAGTCGGGAGAAAGGCCGGGAAGCGGGTTGATTTCAATAAAATAAGCGTTCGCTTTCTCATCAATCCTGAAATCCATCCTGGCAATGTCTTTACAATGAAGGCAGTCGTAAGCGGACAGAGCCATCTTTTCAACTTTCGCGGCCACTTTGTCATCAAGCCCCGGGGGGCACGTATATTTTACAAGTTTCTCGTAATCCCTCTTCACTTCCAGGGAATAAATAAAATCTTTTTTGGTGTTTTCCTTAAAACCTATTTCCATCATCCCAAGGATGCGCGGAGGATTGTTCCCGATAACGCCCACGGTAATCTCCCGCCCCCTTATAAACTGCTCTATCAAAACAGGCTGGCCCGGATAATTTTTAAACACCCATCCGACCTGAGTTTCCAACTCATCAAAATTGTTCACCTTTGAATTTGTTCTTATCCCCTTGCTTGAACCTTCCCACGCGGGCTTGACTATCAGGGGAAATCCGGGAAGATTGTCTCCCTTAAGCTCCGCGGTATCCGAAACGACCAGAAAATCAGGCGTGTTCACACCGCATGATTTGACAACATGCTTGGTCATGGATTTATCAAGCGTCAGCGCGAGAGTAAGGGGATCGGAATGTGTATACGGTATTTTAAGCAACTCAAGCAAGGCCGGGATCTGCGCTTCACGCGCCCTTCCGTTGACACCTTCCGCGATATTAAAAACCAGCGAAGGTTCCTCGTTTTTTATCTTGCCGATAACCTGCTCGCCGCCGCCGAGCTTGACCGCCTCATGCCCTATTTTCACAATGGCGGAAGCTATCGCGTCTACAGTCTTCTCGCTGTCAAATTCCTCCAGCGCGTCTTCCGCCGCCAGCGCGAGACCCTTAAAATCCGTTTTCAGGTTATATGTAATTCCTATTTTCATACCAGTACACACATCTTTTTATTTTCTGTTTTCCCGCCAGACCGGAATGGTTAAGGCTCTATATATTCATATCTGTTGTTGCGATAATTTTTAAGTGTCCACTTTTTACCTTTATGCTCAACCACATAATTGGGAGAGACAGGTATTTTGCCTCCGCCGCCCGGGGCATCGATAACATACGTAGGGACCGCGTAACCGCTGATAAAACCGCGCAGATTTTCAATTATTTCAACACCTGTCTTGACTGAGGTTCGGAAGTGTGCAGTTCCTCTTGCGGGGTCACACTGATAAATATAATAAGGTCTCACCCTGTTCTTCATAGCCCTGATGAACAGCTCTTTCATAATTTCCGGCTTGTCATTTATCCCTTTAAGGAGCACCGTCTGGCTGCCCAGCACTATCCCCGAATCCGCAAGCATATTCAAAGCTTTTTCAACATCGGGGGTCACTTCGCGGGGGTGATTTATGTGTATGCTCATCCACACAGGATGATATTTCTTCAACATTGAAACAAGCGCCTCATCAATCCTCATAGGAAGAAATATCGGTACCCTGGTCCCTATCCTTATCACCTGAACGCTTCTTATCTTTTTCAGGCTTGAAAGAATCATCTCCAGCTTATCTTCAGCAAGAGTCAAAGGATCCCCGCCGGAGACTACCACATCCCTTATCTTCGGGTTATCGGACAGGTATTTCACTATCTTGTCCATCATTTTCGCGGTAAGGACATGCTTGGAGCTTCCCGCAAGCCTCTTGCGGGTACAATGCCTGCAATAGGACGCGCATTCATCTGTGGCAAGAAGCAATACCCTGTCCGGGTACCTGTGAACCAGCCCGGGGACAGGGCAATCCTTTTCTTCCGCACACGGATCTTCATAATCAAATTCGGTTGCAACCCCCTCACTGGCTGTCGGAACGCATTGCTTCCTTATAGGACAGTTCGGGCTGAAAGGATCTATAAGACTCAGGAAATAAGGCGTTACCCCGAAAACCAGCCTCTCTTTTAAATCAAGCCCCTGTTTTTCCTCCTGAGTTAAAGCTACATACTTCGAAATCTCTTCTACCGTTGTAATTCTGTTCTTAAGCTGCCATTTCCAATCATACCACCTGGATTTCTTTACCTTATAAGAACTGGAACCGTCGGACGATGTAGATTTCGCCGCACCATCTTTTTTCATTTTTTTCCTTCGACTTCCTTGGTTACAGATTTATCCCCACCTTGCAAGGATTCTTTCGATATCTCCTGTTGTTTATTTTCTTCTTTCCTATCTATATTATCGGAGTGGCCTGAGCCGCCCCTTTCAATTTTTTTACCTTTTTTATCTTTCATCCATTCAAGTATCTCTTTCCCGGAATACCTGTACTGCCTTCCGACCTTTGAAAAAGGGAACTTTTCGTTTTTCCTGAGCTTCCATAATGTAGTTCGGGAAACCCTCAAAAGCTCCCTGACCTCTTTTTCAGTCATCAACTCTTTTTCTCTGCCTTCACCCATAACAACTCCCTGCATCTTAACATTAAAATACAATAAACACCTTACTAAGACCTAATAATACCTTATTGAACATAGTTTGTCAATGGTAAACTGTAAAATACCTTAAAAGACCTAACTCTACATTGATAACCAATAACGAATGTTCACCTTTGTTAAAATGGCATTAATGCGGTATGTATTGTGAAAGGACGCCCATTAACAGGGCGAAAAAAATCCCCCCGCAGCCTTGCAGAATGCTGTCCGCGGGGGGATAAGAGCTATCTTCTTTCGATAATCCTCTTAATCACCTTCTTTGCGCCGAAAAACTTCCTTGTAAACTCCGCGGCTTTTTCCGGATCATACGCGCCGCAGGAAAATATGTTTATGTAGGATGTTCCGGTATTCTCAGAAAAATGCCCCGTAATCGAGCTGGTTTCTATAAACTGAAGAAGTGAATATCCCGCTGTGTGCTCGTTATTCAGGCCAAAATAGGGCGTCAGACATTCACCATACTTCTCCATGTTCAAAAGCTTACACAACTTGTCGACATATTCTCTCAGCTTAGCCTCGGATCTCATGACCTGAAGATTACAATCATAAAGATCCAAAATTGTTTCAACACCGAAAGAAACCTTTTCTGCGGTAGTTTCAACAATCTGTTCTTTAACAAGCTCTCTCATTTCTCTTTTTTCTCCTTATCACATCGACATTGTTGGGAAGACGGAAGGGCCGGCGTCAAAATCCGGGTACAATCCGCCTCCAAATTTGATTTCCCGTACTGCCTTGTTATCTATATAAACCTTATTCAGGTTAGTTTTCCGCTTCAATCCTCTTCCCTCCAACATATAAAAACCCGCTTTACCGGAACCAAACGTCTGTTTTAAAGCTTCAGCCAGATTATTGACGCAAAAATCTCCGCGCGGGAAAATACCAATTGCAGCGTGCTTTAAGTCGGGACGGATATATACGGTAAGACAAAAACAGCTTGTTACGGCTGTTCCGGAAATACATCCGGAACACCTGAAGTCGCGGAGTGTTACACGCAGCGGGACTTTTCCGCCGCCTGCGCTCTTATCCAGCGCATCTTTCAATAGATTTTTAACAACTTGAAGGTTATAAATGTTTTTTGCATCCCAAAACTCCATAAGAAAGCGCTTATCCGCTAAGGCAGCATCCCTTTCCATGCAAAAAACACTTTTTCGTTCTTCGGCTGAACCTTCCATTCCTTTTTTCCTCTACTCTATATTGTTAAAAAATCCCACCCCCTAAGTTTCTCGGCCGGGGAAACACCCTGTTTTCCCGGCATTCCGCAAATAAACCAGATAAGTTTATGAATTTCGCAGAATTATGCAAGCATTTTTTTCAAAAAAGAACATTTATTATACAACAACCTGTAATTTAGCGTCTTTCGAAAGCAGATGCTTTGTTACGTACTCCTCAATGGCAAGCGCTGTGGTATATTTGGGTTCGTAGCCGATTACGGCTTTTGCCTTTGAGAGGTCCGCTTCCGTAAAGTCCTGGTAGAACCCGTACGGATTATCAAAGTAAACGGGCTTTCTGGCTGAATTAAGGACCTTGTTCAGAATCTCTATTATTTCATTGAAAGACGTCGAGCTGCCCGTGCCTACATTAACGACCGCGTTCTCCTTTGCATCCAAAGCTCCCACGGTAGCGGCAACAACATCCTTCACATATACAAAATCCCTTCTTTGTTCGCCCCATTTGAATATCCTGGGCCTTTTGCCCTCTATCATCTGAACGGCAAGCTGGTATATCATACTTGCCGCAAGACCCTTATGATATTCCCCCGGACCGAAAACATTGAAATACCGGAGGCCGACGACTTTAATCTTTGAAGAATATGCAGCGGCGAGGCTTTCCATAACCCACTTCGAAAATCCATATATGTTATTTGGCCTGCCGCCGTCATTTTCTTCCATTCTTCTGTTCTGGCTGCCGTAGACCGCCGCTGACGAGGCATAAACGACCGGCGCCGATTTTCCAACCGCGAGATCCAGTATATTCCTGAAACCTTCCACATTATCATACATCATCTTCCTCTCATCCATAACCGTGGTATCGGTTATGGACGCGATATGGAAGATGGCGTCTATCTTCTTTAATTTGACGGCTTCAATCCATTCCCTGCCGGCAACATTCGAGGCAATAACATCGCCTTTAAAGCCTTCAAGGTTTTTAAAACTGGATTTCCTGAAATCATCGACTACGATTATGCGGGAATCGGGAAAATGCCCCTGAAGGTACAAGGCGAGGTTTGAACCGACAAAACCAGCTCCGCCGGTGACAATAACATTTTTCATTATTTATATTTCCTTTATATCTCTTCTAATATAAATAAATTGAATTTCAGAAAATTAAT
Source organism: Candidatus Auribacterota bacterium (assembly GCA_016933315.1). Lineage (GTDB taxonomy): Bacteria > Auribacterota > UBA6266 > UBA6266 > UBA6266 > UBA6266. The sequence continues at coordinate 31,248 of JAFGBE010000130.1, read as the reverse complement.
AACACATCCGGGGAAAAAAATAAAGCCATATTTACTAAAAAATAATCCGCCGGCATGACACCTCAGATTGAAGAAGCCAGATACAGGGCTCTTTTAAACCTTGAATCGTACGGGGCGCTGACGGAAAAAGCCCCGGTCAGCGAATTTTCCGGGAAAGACAACCCGACCGCATGGAGGCAATAACCTTCTTTCCACTGTTTTATTCCGCACCCGTAAACCGAGTCTCCCATAACAGGATAACCCAGAAGGCTCAAATGGACCCTTATCTGATGCGTCCTGCCTGTCACCGGCTCCGCGCGGATAAGAGAAAAATTCCTGTAACGCCTGATTACCTCAAAATAAGTCAGAGCATCTTTAAAGACATCTTTTTTGTCGTTATCCTTAAAATAAGCATGTTCCTTCAACGGAGCCCTTTTCTCGATAGTATCGAAATCACACACGCCGTTTACGATAGCGTGGTAAACTTTTTTCACCTTTCTTGTCTCAATAAGCCTGGCAAAAACCCTGTGGCTTTCAATATTCAGAGAAACCGCAATGCAGCCGCTTGTCCACCTGTCAAGGCGGTTTAACAGCCTTGGCCGCACATTTTCCGGAAGATATTCCCGTATGAACTGTATAAGAGTGTTTTCATTCTCCCCGAAGCAGGGATGAACTACCACAGGCACCGGTTTGTTCAGAAACAGCACACCGGATTTTTCGCAAATTATAAGTTTTGAAATGTCCATAAGCAAAAATTGAACAAAAGAATACAACTAAAGACTGTTTTTTGCAATAATATAGCATACTTGAACGGGGAGTGTATTGATGAAAAAATCGGTATATGCAAAATGCCCTGTATGCGGATCCATGCTCGAAGTCAAGACAGAGAACGGCTCCATAATAAGACACTTCAAGCCGAAAGAGCATAAAGAGAGCGAGGATTCCCTCTTAACGGCCTTAAAAGACCTGAAAGACAGGGAAACAAAACTTGAGGATGCCTTTTCAAAAGGAAAAAACGCCGAAAAAAGCAAACCCGACAGGCTGGAAAAGCTTTTCAACGAAGAGAAGGAAAAAGCGCGGAAAGAAAAAGATATCAAGCCCGGACTGAGAGAAATAGACCTTGACTGAGGATAGTTGAGCAGGAAAGGCTGAGATTCAGGTTTAGGATAAGGAAAAAAATAAAAAAAGAATTTGGAACTACAGATAATCACAGATAAAACTATTTTAATTTTTTATTTTGTTTTTTCTATCTGTGTGTTCTGTGGTTTAAGAAGTTTTTGTTTTTAAATTGTGAGGCCATGAATAAGGTTTCGATAAAAATAATATTTTCGTTGTTGGCCGTCATTTGCGCCGCCCGGATCAACGCATACGCCGCGGATAAAAAAGACGACCAGTTCATCAAATACCTCGCGAGCAGGGAAACCCCGTATATTTTCACGGAACATAAGTTAAAAAACGGCCGCGGCGGATTTGTGGACGCCGCTCTCTGCAGAAGCTTTTATGACCCTCTATGTAACCCTCCCGTGCCTTACACAAAAATCCGAAAGGGGGGAGAACAGTTCGCCATAGACGCCGTAAGAGTAAACACGGGCCGCGAAGAGATTGTTTACGTGATATCGGACTCAGACAACAAACCATCCGGCCCCGCCGACGGATTTGAAGACGGCCTGGGTAACTCGGCATTTATGTATGACCAGGCTATGACAGTGTTCTGCCTGGTGGACGCGGGTATGACGGAAGATGCCAGGAAGATAATCAATACCTACGCGGGCAAGGTGTTTATAATGTTTGACGGCTACCAATACGAGGAAAGCCATCCGCGGGACCAGGGGGAATGGCTTGCTCCCGTAGCCCATAATATGATAGCCCTGAGTTTCGACAAGTTCCAGGACAACGGGCAAACCCCTAAGGAACTGGATAAAGATGATGCCAGGTATCCGGGTTATCCCCTGCTCTCGCCGGGTTATGAATTCGGGTACACGGTTTACGGCAATATAGCCGCAATAGACGACAAAACCGATTTCCCGAGGGTAACCGAATTTAACGATTATCAGGACTCGGACGATTTAGAGCACCTCAAGGAACTGGGGATAGATCCGGCGACACTGCCCCACCCGGAAGAAGGATTTTTTTACGGGGCATTCTGGCCATACGGGATGTTTTGCAATGTTTACGATATTGACAAGGAAATAGACGAGGGCGCCGACATACCCAAAAGCACAACGAGGCTGTGGCCCGACCAGCTGGTAGGATATTCAAAACACCTCATGCATTACGAATATGTTTACCGTGAATGGGGCTCCTATTCCGGAGACAACCTGTGGCTCTGCCTCTCAATACTCTTCTACACCTATAAAACAGGAGATACAACCTATCTTCCCACAGTATATAAGATACTTGACACGATAACCGACAACCTCCAGGATTTCAACGGCGGAATACATTTCGGCTATTACGGGCCGCTTGAAACAACGCCCGAAGCGACCGAGCATTCGCTAGACTGGATGTTCTGCTGGCACTGGATAGAAAAACTCAAAGGCGAAGGCTTTATAGACAACGAACACTACAAAGCCTACAAAGAAGTGACTTACGGGAACCTGAACCTTAACCCCTCGGACATCAAAATACTGAATGTCGTGGACCTGCCCGACGACGATAAGGCGGTCAAGGGAGCCCGCTGGATGCTTCAATTCATGGGAATTCCGTATTCGATAATAAACATACAGTCCAAAGACGTAAATCCTCCCATACTGGGGACAAAAGTCCTTATCCTTCCTAATACGCCCGTATCGAAATTAAAATGCGTAACAAAACTGCAGGATTTTATGGACAACGGCGGGTGTATATTCGGAACATGCCGTTCGGCGCTTTACAATTCCCTTTTCGGAGTCAAGTTCCTCGGCGTCCAGGAAGTTGGCCCGATACAGAATTTCGGAAGGAATGTAGTCATAACAAAAATCTATAAAGACGGGACAGACAACCCTTCGAGAATGATGGATGTCAATGAGAACTATATGCCCGACCTCTCCGAAACACAGAAGGAACCCGAGGAAGAGGATAACTGGGAAGAGCTGGACGGGAGGTTAACCTTCGCTTTTGAAGCCGCGCCCCCTTATGAAAACATACTTGTCTGGTCATCGCCGGATTATAAACGAAGCAGGCTCGTTTATTACCTGCATGACCAGGGAACGGGAGAAGTCAGGGGGCCCATAAGCGAATTAAACTCGGGGCATACCCCCAACATCAGCGCCAAGGAAGAAAGGACAAACAACTCGGGCAATCCCGTATCAACCAACCATTACACTATTATCCCCATACTTTACGGGGCAAACGAAGACGGGAAAATATCGCTCATGCAGGCTTCCGCAGACCTTGACGGCATAGAGAACTGGGATTATCTCACCTATAAATACGAACCCGTGGGGGATTTCCTGTATTTTAAAAAGCACGGGAAGAACAATGACGGCAAATCCATTTACTTCAGGGGAGATATATTCGATTTCTTTTACAATGTAATGACACAACAGGAAGTAAACGGGATAAAATACAGCCCTTATATATCGACTTATATCCCCAATATGAAGGCCCATTCACAGATACTTGAGAATGCCCTTACCTGGTTTTTCACAACAGGCCTCGAGCCATATTATACCGTACACAAACCGTATTCGATCACGGCCCTCGAGAATGTAAAATCTTACAAGGACGACAAGGCGGAAGGGAACCTCTCGGCATACCTCTGGAGATCGAAAGATTTGAAACATCTGGGAGTAAAAAACTTTCTCGAGCATTCAGTCTGGGGGGACGCCGATTACGGCATCCGCTTACCGCCGGGATACAGCGATACCGGCAGGGATGACAACGGCGACGGCGAGGCGGACGATCTTTATTACGAAAAACCCTGGCTTTGCGACGCGAAAACATGGGGTTCCCCCGATTCGTGGCAAAGAGGGAAAATGTTCATAAGGGGACAGCTTGATTTTGTCAAGGCGCTCGATACCATAGCGTCCTGGGCCGCTATTTACTTCATAGAAGAAGGGAACGAGCCCCTGGCGAGGGAGATGATGAAAGAAGCGGAACGGATTATGAGAATAACTGTCACGGACGGAAACAAACGAATTTCCGCTTACGAATACTGGGACCTCCCGAACAACGCTTTTGATGATGATTTCGGCGACGCCATATGGCTTGAAGGGACAGGCCAGATGGCTTACTGTTACAAACTTCTCGGGGATTATGAGAAATCAATTGAACTTATAAAGGCGATTTATGACACTTCCTATGAATTCCCGAACGGCGCAAGAGGCGTTCCTTATTCCTGGCCCAAGAATAACGTCATAGATACCAGAGGCCCCGACGTTATAGATGATGTCGTAAGGGAAGATGCCCTGTGCCTGGCGGCAACAACATGGGCATACCTCGCAAAGAACGATGTGGAAATCTTCGCAAAGGCGCATTTCCCAAGGAAAACACTGAATAAAAAAAGAAAAGCCCTTCTAGATAAGTTGCAATTTCCAACACAGGACAAGTCTGTGTTTTCCAACCAAAATGAACAGTAATCCACCTTGTTGTGTCCATTATATCAACACATTAGCTTGACACTTTTTCAATTTGAGCGTATATTTGAATGTGGATTCCGACAACAGGAGAAATGGAAAATGTCTTTTTTAATCATTAATTATGAACTCCCCACTGAAAAGATACTAGAGATAAAGCCGTCTCCTGAAATTCTGATAGGCCGCGGAACAACCAATCACGTGAATCTAAGCGACAAATCCGTTTCAAGAAAACACGCCAAGCTATGCTATGAAATAAACCGCTGGCGCATCGAAGATGTCGGAAGCAGTTACGGCCTTTTCGTAAATGACAAGCGCTCAAGCGAACATTACCTGAAAACAGGAGATAAGATAACCATCGGAAACACCGAAATCATATTTACCGAGACTCTCGCCGAAGACAGGAAAGCCGGAAACAAGACGCTTCTCGACACAACGGGCTCATCAACGCATGAGGTCGAAACGGATATCATGTCAATACTCGCGGGAGGCGACACAAGTTACCTGGAACAGACTATAAAAAAAGACGATGTCACCTCGATAAAAGAGATGAAAAGCAATCTCGCTTTTCTTTTCAAGCTGACATCGCGCATCGCCGATATCCTTAACAGGGAGGAACTTTTCGATGAGCTTTGCCACAACATACTTTCCCATTTCGAAGCCGATTGTGTCGCCATTATGCTTAAATCCGAAGGAGATGAAATCCTGAAGATCGCCGCGCTGCTCAGAAGAGAGAACTCGCCTGAAAGCCTTCCCTCATTCTCCGCGACAACGTTCGACAAAGTGTTGAACGAAAACGTAGCCGTGCTCGCGACCCCGAAAGATACATCGGCCAAAACCGGGCTTTCCGGAAGCATCATGGTTACCCCCCTGAGAATGAACAAAACGTGCATAGGGGTCATACATGTGGAATCGACTGACAGGGAAAAATATGACGATTCGACGCTTAATCTCCTGTCCGCGATTGTCCACCAGATTGATAACGTGCTAAAAAACATCGAATTAAAAGAAAAGCTAAAGGAAGAGAAACACGAGCTCGAAACAGCGCTGAACATCACCCACCAGATAATAGGCAAGGATTTGGCTATCCAGGAATTATTAAGCAAAATCGCCGTTGTAGCGCCGACGAACTCAACTGTCCTGATAGAGGGAGAAAGCGGAACGGGGAAAGAACTGGTTGCAAGAGCAATCCATTTCAACAGTAAACTTAAAGACAACGCTTTTGTCGTAGTCAACTGCGCGACATTTACCAAAAACCTGGCGGCAAGCGAGCTTTTCGGCCATGTCAAAGGGGCTTTCACAGGCGCCGCATACAACAAAAAAGGGCTTTTTGAAAAAGCCAACGGCGGGACTATAGTGCTCGATGAAATAGGAGAGCTGGACTCGGGCGTGCAGGCAAACCTGCTAAGGGTCCTTGAACACGGGGAGTTTTACAATGTAGGAGGAAATCAGCCCATAAAAGTTGAGGTCAGGCTTATAGCCTCCACTAACCAGGACCTGGGGGAAGCAGCCAAAAAAGGGACCTTCCGGCAGGACCTTTATTACAGGCTTAACATAATTAACTTTAAAATCCCGCCGCTGAGGGACCGCGCGGAAGATATCCTCCCGCTTGTAAAGCATTTCATGAAAATATTCATGGAAAACAGCCCGAGAAAAATAAAGGGGATATCAAAAGAAGCGCTGGATGTGCTTCAGGCATACAGGTGGCCGGGTAACGTAAGGGAACTCAAAAATGTCATTGAAAAAACAATGATCCTCGGGAAAAACGACCCTATAATGCCTAATGACCTGCCATATGAAATACTTCGGGGTTCGGCGACAAAAACCATAGACACGTCTTCCGCCATGTTATCCCTCAAAGATATAGAGAAAAAACACATACTAAGGACGCTGGAACTAACCGGCTGGAACAAGAAGAAAACCTCTGAGATGCTCGGTATAGACCGCACAACCCTGTATAAGAAAATCCAGGTTTACCGGATAGAAGAAAAAAAATGAATGATAAATTCAACGAAGACGACCTGAGCCTCCATAAGACGGAACCGCCGGTAAATATCCCCGCCGGGCTAGAGATAGACCAGGAGATCCCGCAGAGAATAGGCGATTACAAAATAATCAACTCTATCGGGCACGGGGCCATGGGAGTCGTGTATGAAGCCTACCAGCCTTCGCTCAAAAGAAAGGTCGCGATAAAAGTAATTCCCGCTTCATTAAGCGCGTTCAGCGAAATCGTAAAGCGTTTTGAGATAGAAGCAACATCAGCGGCGCAGTTAAGGCACCCGAATATAGTAACCATCTTCGAATTCGGCAAGGACAAAAACATTTATTTTTACGCAATGGAATACATACAGGGGAAAACCCTCGAGGATAAACTCAAGAAGGAAAAAATGTCCCTTGAAGAAGCCCTGAACATAATAGTCCAGGTGGGGGAAGGGCTCAGTTACGCCCATGAACACGGCATAATACACAGGGACATCAAGCCGTCAAACATAATAATAGATGAGGAAGGGCACCCTTTAATAGCGGATTTCGGCCTCGCGAAAGTCGAGGCGACCGAAGAAATCACATCAAACAAAGTGATAGGAACGCCCTCCTATATGTCTCCGGAACAGGCAAACCCGGAATTAAAGAACAAACTTGATAAGCGCTCCGATATTTTTTCTCTCGGCGTGCTGTTTTACAGGATGCTTGTCGGAGAAGTCCCGTTCAAAGGCCGTTCCAACCTGGAAATAATCAAAAAAATCGTGGAGCAGGACCCCAGATATCCCAGAAAAGCGAACCCGGAAATACCGGTGGATATAGAAGCTGTCATCTTAAAAGCGTTAGAAAAGTCTCCAGATAAACGTTACCAGACAGTGCGCGAATTCATTGACGATATCAACCGCTTCCGGAACGGCGAACTCGTCCTGGCGAGAAGGCCCACCGCCTTTGACAGGATGATAAGGAGGATAAGAAAATATAAATTCCTGTCCATGGCAATCGCGGCAATCGTAATAATAAGCATCTCCAGCGGCAGTTATATAATAAGCCAGAAAATCCTTGAAATGGCAAAGTGGACGCCGATTTTTGAAGATGACTTCAACAGGAAGGAAATAGGAACCAACTGGGAAGCGTTCGCGGGAAACAAAAAAATAGATACTCAGGAAGACCATTCGGTGTGGAAGATAGAAAACGGGGAACTATCCGTTCAAAGCTGGGAGAACGCATTTATAATCCTCAAGAAGATTCCCGTATCCGGCGACCTGAAAATGACATTCGACGCGCACACTGTGCCTCCGCATGACAACAACATACAATGCTTCATATGCGATGAGGCGAGAACGGCGGGTTATGTCTTTCACATAGGCGGATGGAAAAACCAGAAGACCGCCATAACAAAAGGCTATGCGCCCAATATCCTGAACCAGACCTCGCTTCTGAAGGTCGAACCAAATAGAAAATATAAAATACGGGTGGAAAAAGTGGGCAAAGACGTCAGGCTCTTTGTAGATAACAGGCTTATATTGAGGATAGTGGATTATATGCCTTTCATATCAATGGAAAACCAGTACGCCGGGCTTGATACATGGGGCTCCCATGTCAGATTCGATAATTTCAAGCTGTATAAATTAAGCTCGCCCTTAAAAACCTCTCCGCTTGTGGCAGGGGAAAAATTCCTGGAGAAGGGCCTGTATAATGAGGCGATAAGCGAATTCAACGAAATAACCGGCACGTATAATGACAGGAAAGAGATAGTTTCTCTCGGGCAATTCTGGATCGGAATAGCATATGAAAAAATGGAACAGTATTACCAGGCAATAAACGAATACAAGAAAATCATCAACTCATACCCCGAATACGAAGACCTCGCGGCCCATTCAATGTATCACATAGGCCTCTGCTATCTTTCTCTGGGCATGGAAAAAGAAGCCGACAGGGTCTTCCTTGAATGTCTCAGGATCTTCCCCAGGAACGCGGTCTTAAGCAATATAGTATCCACATATACAAACGTCATTAACCAGAAACTAAAGGACCTGCGGTCAAATATAAAAGATATCTCGGCTTCAGAAATCGCTTCTCTCGAAGAAAACCTCTCATTCCTGGTAACAAACTTTCCCGAGCACAAAAACCTCTATTGCGATACACAGGTACAAATAGGCGAAACATGGACTGAATTCGGAGACCTGACAAGGGCAAGGCTGGCGTTCCAGAACGTCCTGCTGTATTACGGCCCCTACAGGGCCCAGTGCGCTCTCGCCTTAAACAAAATGGCAAACATCTACAGGCACCAGAAACGTTTTGAAGACGCGGTATCGGCATACGAAAAAGTAAACAGGATTTACGGTGACCAGAGATACATATGCGCGTGGAACCAGATTGACCTTTCACACTGCTACAGGCTTATGGGAAATATAAGCAAGTGCATCGATACCCTGAAGGACTGCACGGTAAAATACAGCGATATGAAGGAGCAATACGGCTGGTCGTTAATATGGCACGCGGATGTCTGTTATGACGTAAATGATATATCCGAAGCCGAACACCTGCTGAAGGAGGTGGATTATCAATTCGCGAAATCCGGTTATGAAGTGATTTATTCCATCAGCCTTTTTTACCTGGGACAGCTCTCCTACAAAGACCTGGAAAATGTCTTTTCGAACGGGACAAGCGAATTCAACAACGACCCTCCTTATTTTATAGGGAGAAAATTCTATTTTCAGGGTGATTTTGACAGGGCTGTCGAATATATGGAAAAATGCGTAAAAGATACCAAAGGAATCGATTGGCCGCTGGACCTGGCGCTGAAATATATAGAAGACTTATCGGAAGAATAAAACAAACCGCTCAGGCAACGCCTTTCGCCGCTTCCATGATTATCTCCGAAAGAGTAGGATGCGCGTGGATCATATCCGCAATACGCTTCAGCTTCAGCCCGTTTGCTTTCGCCAGGAGAAGTTCATGTATCAGCTCGGTAGCTTCCGCGCCCGCAATACAGGCGCCAAAAATACCCTCGCCTGAGGGGTCATATAAGATTTTGATTAACCCTTCCGTCTTCTCTTCAATAACGGCCTTCGGGCAGGCTTTATACTGGAAAACAATTTTTTTATAGTCTGTCCCGCTTTTCGCCAGTTCATCTTCCGCAGGCCCAAAACTCGCCAGCTGAGGTTCCGAGTAAACCGCTTTCGGAACATTCGAGGCATCCACGCGCCTGACAGGGCTCCTTCCCGCGATATAATCCACCGCGACTTCAGCTTCTTTTGAGGCAAGGTGCGCCAGAAGAGGAGAATTTATCACGTCTCCAACGGCAAATACATTCTTTTCATCGGTCTGATAATAATCTCCCACCGAAATAAACCCTTTTTCCGTTTTGGCCGCTGTATTTTCAAGCCCGATATTTTCCGTGTTCGGGATCCTGCCTGCGGCGACAAGTATTTTCTCAACTGCAATATGTTCTTCCTTCCCGGCTTTTTTTACCCGGACTTTAAGTGTATTCCCGTCTCTGTTCTCTAACACTGCCGCGCTTCCTGTATAGATTTTGATGCCTTTTTTCACAAAAGACCTTTTTACCACCAGCGATGCTTCCTCATCTTCCTGGGGCAGCATCCTGTTCATGATTTCGGCAATGTGGACTTCAACCCCGAAGGAATTCATTATATACGAAAATTCCGCGCCTATCGCGCCGCTGCCGATTATCAGTATGCTTTTCGGAAGCTTTTCCAGCATAAGAGCTCCGGTGGATGACAGTATTTGTTTTTCATCAATGTCGAATCCTTCAACCGGCCTGGGCCTTGAACCGGCGGCAATAATTATTTTATCGGAAGTGATACTTCGCTTTCCGTCAACCTCTATCTCTTTTCCTGATTTCAGAAAAGCGCTGCCTTTTATAAGCTCTACTCCGGCCTGCTTGAGCAGGTACCGCACGCCCCCGGAAAGCATTTCCGAAGCCTGTCTTGATTTTTCAAAAACTTTCCTATAATCAAAGCCGCCTGTCCCCACTTCAACGCCCATATCTTTCAGCGTTTCCGATGAATTAAAGATGTTGGCATGATGAATAATGGATTTTGTAGGTATGCAACCCACATTTACACAGACTCCGCCCGGAACATCTCTCTCAATTACGGCTGTTTTAAGCCCCAGCCTGGATGCTTTTATGCTTCCGATATAACCAGCTGGCCCACAACCTATTACAACTACATCATAATCAAATTTATCAGGCATGCCACACTCCTCTCAAGATAATCCAGAGATTTTGTCAGAAAAAAGCCTTTATTGCAACTATATTATTCCTAAACCTAAAAAAACGAACCTTATGACAGTTATTACCACATGTTTTTTTAATATGTTGTTATTATCGACACATATCAGTGTTAACACTAACAAAAACTTTGCCGTTTAAAAGAAAACGACGCCATATCTCATTATGCCACAGGATATTAAAAGCATATACCAAGTTTTTTTGAGGTTATGGCACAAGACTTGCTCTATATAAATAACGGCTGTAAAAAACAGGAAGGAGGAACAAATGAAAAAGCTGTCAATAGCAACCCTAACACTGATATTAATACTTGGTTTTTATTCAGTGTCCACAGCGGCAACAGAACAGGAAATGCCTTTTCCCGTTTATTCCGACAACATGGCAAGAGGAAACCATTTCATCCCTTCAGGCTGGATGGGAGACTTTCACGCAATCAAGTTTTCTCCCACAGCGAAAGACAACCCTCAATCAGGCCAGCATTGCATTAAGATCAGCTACAATCCCGGCGAAGATGTAAAAGCCGGCTGGGCTGGAATCTACTGGCAAAACCCCGCTAACAACTGGGGAAAAGTTAAAGGCGGATTTAACCTCGTAAAAGCAAAGAAAGTAATTTTCTGGGCAAGAGGCGAAAACGGCGGCGAAATCGCTGAATTCAAGGTCGGCGGAATCACGGGCGAATACAGCGACAGTGATTCAGCTTCAACAGGACCTGTCGAGCTTACAAAAGAATGGAAAAAATACGAAATAGACCTTGCTGAACTTGATCTTTCTTACATAAGCGGAGGATTCTGCTGGGTTTCCAGCTATATGGACAATCCTGAGGGCATCACCCTGTACATTGACGACGTAAAGTACGAATAACAGGCAGATCCTTCCATCCCTCGTGAACGCCCGGCAAAAATGCCGGGCGTTTTTTTAATTTTATTTATAAACAGCGAAGAATTTAATAATATATACCTATGAAGAAATTCAGGATAACTATTATATCCGACGCCACAGGGGATCTCGGAGAACGTTTTGTAACTTCGATACTTACCCAGCTTCCGAAGGAGAATTTCGAGATAGCAGTCGAAAATTTTGTCAACACGCCGCAAAAACTGCATGATGCGCTGCAGAAAATAACCCCTGATTCCCTGATATTCCACCTTACCATTTTTCCTGAACTCAAAAAAACGATAGAGCGGTTTTCCGCCGAACATAAAATACCAAGTTACGACCTGACCGGCGGGGCCATGGATTTTATAGTCCGCTCAACAGGGATAAAACCCATATGGAGCCTGAACAGGATACATGAAATCGACACCGAATACATCTCAAAACAGGAATCGATAGTTTTCACGATCAAACACGATGACGGGCTGAGGCCCGAAGACCTGGACAGGGCCGAGATAATACTGGTCGGGGTGTCAAGGACATCAAAAACCCCGACATCCATATACCTGGCCACCAAGGGCTACAAAGTCGCCAACGTCCCGTTTGTTTCCGTTTTCGCCCTGCCGAAAGAGCTGCGGGATATCAAATCAAACAAAATCGCGGCCTTTACCATTAACCCCAAAACTTTATTTTCCATAAGAAAGGAACGCTCCAAATCCTACAGGTCGAAGGAAGGGAAGTATTCTTTTCTGGGCAGCATCTCGGAAGAAATAAAAACCGCGGAAAAATTTTATGCCGGTATGGGCTGGCCCGTACTGGATGTGACCGACAGAGCAACCGAAGAAAACGCCGCGATGGTATTGAAGCTGCTTGGGAAAAAATAGCAAGACGTAAGACGTCCGCTCCGCTGTGATGAGGGACGTATTAATTTTTTATTTTTTTACGTCTTTCGTCCTTCGTCTTTCATCTCTCGTTTACATCTACCAGCGTTTATAAATCCAGTTCCACTGGTCGGGATACTGCCTGATAACCTGTTCCAGGCTTTCGTTCATCTGCCTCAATATATCCAGCATATCCTTTTCCAGGTCGCCGGTCCTCTCCGGCCAGATAGTCCGCTCGATAATAAATTTATGCCTCGCGTCTTCCTTTCTCCTGACAAAATAAAGGCAGACTACCGGGCACCCGGTTTTAAGCGCAAAATACGCCGGGCCCCTGTATGTGGATGCCGGGGCGCCGAAAAAATCCAGCATAGTCCCGCGCTTGCGCGCATTTTCGTCAAACAGCAGGCATATCACTTCATTGGCGCGAAGCCTCCTGACAACAGAAGACAGGTCTTTTGAAATATCTATCAGCTTGTTATTTCCTCTCAAGCTGAACCATATCTTATTCAGATAAGGGTTGGTTGAAGGTTTAAACAGGATTGACATATTAAAACCGAGGCGCGCCCCGAATTCCGCGAGCATTTCCCAGTTTCCCATATGGGCGCTGGCGAAAATCACACCTTTTTTATGCTTCAAAAGTTCCCACAGGTAATCTATCTGCTCTTTTTTATAGTCCGCAACAGCAAAAAACTCGCTATCCGTCATATGAGGCATCTTGGGGAATTCAAGGGAGGTTACCCCTATGTTTTTATACACGTTTTTCGCGATCAGGCGAAGCTCACCGGCGGATTTTTCCTTCCCGAAGACCTTTTCAAGGTTCTCCATTGTCCTTTTTCTCGCGTAGCGGACAATATGGAAAGCGAACAGCCCGAGAACCTTTCCGGCTTTCACAACTATTTTCCAGGGGAGCATCCTCACGATGAAACAGGATGTTATCGAAACTATATAGACAATATACCTGCGGATATCAGTAACTGTTTTATTTTTTTTTATTTTCTTTAAAAAATTCATCGGCTTTGATTAATAAAGCACATACGTTATTTTTTATTAACCACAGATAACTCAGATAATCACAGATTAAATGCTATTTTATATAACTAAAACTTTCAGAATTTGTGCGCTTTTAGTTTTCTTATCTGTGTGTATCTGTGTAATCTGTGGTCACAATTTCTTTGTTTTTCTGATTTTTTAAAACTATATACTTCTATCCCATTGTGTTGCAGGACTCGGTGTAGCTTCTGAAAGGCAAAACATAACAACCGCACATTTTTATGACTTTTTTGCTTTTGGGGTCTATCCTGTAGTGATGTGTCGCGCAATAAGGCATCTTTTCCCAGATAAAATTATATTTATCGGAGCATACAAGGTAATGTATCTCCATTCTTTTTCTTCCTAATAAACAGTCCTTCATCTTCTTCCCTGTGATAACCGACAGGAAAAAAGATTTAATGCTATCGAGAATAAACAAAGGCCTGATAAAAGCAGCCAGCATTATAAAATAGACAGGAATAAAAAAAGAAAAGACAAGCATCTTCCACAGAATTCTGCCGAATATGTTTTTTGAGAGCCTGCTTTTTGCTTTCTCCATCCTGTGGGCCAGTTTTTCAATCCTCAGGCCGTGCCTGTAAAGATTTTTGCCGGGATTTCTGACAAGCGAATCAATTATAGAGAAACGCCGGCCATCCGCCTTTTTGCCTATTAGCCCTATGCTTCCGCACATAGGATGGGGCATGGTGTAGGTCCACAACTTTTCCGGCAGAAGCCCGGCTATCTTCAGCGGCCTCATTGCAACTCCAACGAGGGCCAGCGCCATAGTAGCTGACTGCAGGCCGAGGCTGCCGGTCAATATCTTCTCGATACATTCCGGTGTAATCCTCTTGTCTATGACATCGGGTATAAGCGTCTGCCTGCCGCAAAAGATTTCTACAGATATTGAAATGCGTTTTACAACGTCAGTGTTCTCAAGAGCGAAATCAACAACCTTCGGCAACTGCGATTCGTTAAGGCCTTTTACTACGGTAACAGACAGCACGATTCTCGCCCGCTTGAATTTCCTGAGGTTTTCTATTGTCTTTCTAGCCGCATCATAGGAACGATAGCTGCCCCTTATACGCTTGCATATATCCTTGTCCACACCGTCAAAAGCAAGATAGAACCAGCGCAGTCCCGCGTCGTAGACCTTCCTGCAAAAATTTTCATCGGACATTGTTATGCCGTTAGTGGCAAGGTAACACCTTTTTATCAACCCGGCCTGCCTGACAGCATCGAGGATGCCGAAAAAATCTTTATGAATGGTGGGTTCCCCGCCTATAAGCACAAGATGCGTATCGGGATCGTTCTTCCGCACTTCATCCAGCATTTTTTTTATGTCTTCAAGCGGCACATCGCTGCCTCTTGTGCTGGCGTCTATATAGCAGATAGGGCACTGCATATTGCATCTCGGCGTGACTTCAATAAAGGTAATAGGGGCTTTCCTGGCGAAGTGATCCTTGCAGGCGAATATCCCGACATTGCATCTTTCTATGCTGCAGTTCCGGGAATAGTCTTCATGGGCGAGAGACATCTTGCCTATGAAAATATCTTTATCCGAAGAAGCAAGGTCTATGATTTTTCCGTGCTCGGGGCAGTCCTTCTTTATATAGATTTTGCCGGCTTCCTCATAAAAAAAAGCTTCAAGAGGCCTGTCGCATACGGGACATATGCTTTTAAACTTTTTCTGCCACATTTCCGGACCTTTTTAACCCTTTGTTGAAACCCGGCTTATTGTATATTTCCGCGACTTCTTTCATTATCACTTTTTTATGCCGTTCCCAGGCGCATACAGGCACTCTCTTTATATTTTTCCCTGAATCCGGATAAACAAAACAGGAAACGCACATTTTGAGCCGGACGGCCTCGGTAGTATCGTAATCTTCGAAAGGAAGCACTATTATCTGCAAAGCCCCTTTCATAATTGTTTCGCGGCGGATGACATCCTTCAGTTTCTCTCCGGTAATAACTTTAAAGAATATCTTCATCCACTTCAGGAACGCAGATATACCTTTTTTACCGACGGCAGCCCCGAAGTTGAAATTCGTTACGACAACCCTGAAAACAGAGAGATATGCCCGAATACGGGTCAAAAAAGAGATTCTCTCCCCGACAGACAGTTTAGTGCCCGTTCTTCTTAAATCAACAATAAGTCCGGCAAAGCCTTTCCTGAGAAATTTGCCCAAGGGCAAAAACTTTTTCCCGTCCGACACAAGAAGAGTAATGCTCTCGCAGTTCGGATGCACACCTAAAAACGGCATCTCTTTCAGTTTAAGTATCTTGCTGAAGACTCCGGTGTCCAGCGAGCCGAGGGGAATAAATTCAACACCTCCGCCAACAACCTTATCCACCAGCTCTTCCACATCTTCCGGAGTCGTTCTCTCCGGGTTATAATCAAGCCGGTCAGGAGACCACATATGGGCAAGCGGCATTATAAACATCCCGCGGGCAACATGCTTATTCTCCAGGCAGAATTCAAAAAGCCGCCTGAGTTCCCCTATGTCCTGCTCCTTCGAGGCAACTGTCATCAGAATAACTTTGCCTTTTTTTCTGTTTTTCAGGTTTTCCAGAGCCTGGAGCTTCAGGTCAAGGGCTTTCGGCATACCCCTGAAAATCTCATAAAGTTTCCTGTCAAACCCGTCAAACGATATAAGGACGGAAACACCTTCTTCCATTAAATCATCGCAGTATTTCTTGTCAGCAAGCTTCAAGCCGTTGGTGACAACCCGGACCGAAAGGCCGTATGATTTCGCAAGCCTGATAATATCAAAAAGGTCTTCTCTTACCGTGGGTTCCCCGCCAAAAAGCTGGACTGACGGCTTCTTTTTCATCTTCGAAAGGTCTTCGAATATAAGCCTGAAATACTCCATATCCGGCTCAAATTCAAAACCCATGGAAGGGACATTGGTAATACAGATAGGGCAATTCATGTTACATCTGTTGGTCAATTCGATAAAAACAATGTCGGGTTCCTTGTGCTCGCATTTAAGGCAGTCAAGGTTACATCCTTCATATTCAACAGCCCCCATAAAATCGCGCTTGTTTTTATACGCTTCAGCGTTATTGGAGATGAGAGTCTCCGTAATACCGCATTTCGGGCAATTTTTACTGAGGAATATCTTGCCGTCCCTTTCGACATGTTCGGCCGGAACGGTTTCGCGGCATTTATTACAGAACGCAAAGTTAGCCATTACTTTTCTCTCCGTTTAAAATTCACGCGCCTCAGGGGACCCGCAAAGAAAAGGGGATATCCATCTTCGGAAAACTCACCGTCAAAATAAAATAAATATTAATTAAGCGGGATTTCCAGGATCTGTCCCACTTTCAGGTCATTCGGGCTTTTAAGCTTGTTTTTATTCGCGTCGAATATCCTGGTCCACCGCGTAGGATCACCGTAAACCTTCTCGGATATTTTCCAGAGGGTATCTCCCTTCTGGACGCTATATTCCTTGACTTCGACCCTGACTTCGGGGGCTATTTCTTTCACGTCTTTTACCGTGCCCTGGGTCCATTCGGTCATCGGCACTTCAATTATGTCAGCCACCATAAACTGCGCGTTCCTGTCTTTCTGCATTCCCTCTATATCGCCTACGGGGGCAACCGCATTTAATTTCCCTTTGCTGACTATCCGTATTCTTTCTTCGGGAACGCCGTGCTGTATCATGTAATTTTTAACAACTTCCCCTCTTTTCTCGCCTAACAGCATATTGTATGCTTCCTTGCCTCTGGCGTCGCAATTCCCCGTTATCAGAATGGTGCTCTGGGGATTCTTGCGCAGAAGCGTCACACCCGTCTCAAGCACGGGGACAGCGTCGCCTCTTATATCAGCCTTGTCCGTATCAAAGTAAATCTTTACGTTTTTAAATATCTTTTTGATGACTATCGCCGGTTCGCCTTCAGAGCCGGGGATTATCTTATTCACGTATACAAATCCCCTGTTGCCATAGGGCCTGACCTGCCCCGGATATTCCGGCCACCACCAGTATCCCCCGCGCTCATCATCTTTCACGGGGCCGGGTTTGGCGTCTGTAGGCCACCACTGGAAATCCTTATCCGAATCCGACTTTTCACCGGAAACAGCGAAAAAAGTTATCCCTATAATAAACAGAAACGACAGAATAGCAGCTGTTTTTTTCATGTTTTCCTCCTTATTTCGCTTTATAATATAATACCTTTCGATTAATAGCAATTATAAAATATCACAAAACCCGGCAAACCGGCGAAAGCATATTTTTCATTGAATATATTTTAAAAATGCGTAAAATCGACTAAGGTTTTAATGAAAGGGAGGAAGTATGGCTGAAGAAAAACAGGAAAACAAGACAGAGCAGAAAAAAGACGCATCGCCAGCCGGGGAAGCGCCGGCCGCGGGAAAAGGGCGGAAAAAACTTTCCAAAATGACCCTTAACGAGGTAGAAAGCGCCCTTAAAGCCGCGAAAGACTCCATGGGCGGCGGAAAATCAAAATACATAGAACACCTGGAACAAAGGAAAAAAGAACTTCAGAAATAAAAAAACGGGCTGATTAAATCAGCCCGTTTTACAAATCCCGCGGCGCCCTACCGGTCTTTCTTAAAGCATTTCATAAACAGGTTCCGGGCGGATCGCTGCCCGACAAGCTCCACAGCGTCATTCAAAGGCATATCGCTTTTTGTAACATTGGAATCCACTGTCCCATTCCAGAGTTTCCGACCTTTGCTGTCGGTGATATCATATTCGATATCATTTTCGACATAGTTCTGGTCCATCGCTATATCCATGGCAAGGCCGGCCGGATTGACGGGTGTCATACCCATGCCTATAATACCGTCATAAACAGGATCTTCCTCGGAATAAAGAAACTTTTTTATATCGGCGTTGACCACAATGTCCGCTTCCGACGGATTGTCAACGATCATAAAATTATGCGAGGTCCTTTGCCGCAACGCATTGACAAGCATCTGTCTATGCACTTCGGGGCTGGCATCGGCATTCCCCGAAGAATTTTTGAAATCCAGGATACAGACCCTGCAGACTTCCATATTATTGATATAATCGGTCAGTCTTCTTTCATTTCTTCTGGCCACAGCGGTGTTGGCGGACAGCACGAAAAACACCGCTGTCACAAGAACAACAGAAAATATTTTTCTCATTAAATACCCCCTCTTTAATTTTGAGCATTTCAATTTTCAATTAAGGATAAACCAATGTCTCAAAAAAGTCAATTAAAGTGACATTGACAGTGTTTTGTCTTTCTGCTACGCTAAACCCTTGTATTTTACGGCCATTTATGAAAAAAGACATATCGCTATATCTTGACAGTAAAAACGTGCTTTTCCTTAAAGCTGCCACCAAGAAGGAGGCTTTATCGGAGCTGATCGATGCGCTTGCCAGAAGCTCAGGGATCGCGGATAAAAAT
The DNA here is from genome assembly GCA_016933315.1 of Candidatus Auribacterota bacterium. Lineage (GTDB taxonomy): Bacteria > Auribacterota > UBA6266 > UBA6266 > UBA6266 > UBA6266. Next base: position 12,298 of record JAFGBE010000130.1, on the reverse strand, counting down.
GAACTTGAAGAGGGGATATGGCAGCGCGAAAAACTTATGAGTACGGGGATAGGGCTGGGCATAGCCGTGCCCCATGTCCGCATCAAATCCGTGAAAGACCCGGTGTTAGCGGTCGGGCTGTCTTCCGAAGGGATAAAGGATTATGAATCCCTGGACAATAATCCCGTCAGGATAATAATAATGATAGCCGCCGGAGAAAAACAGCACGCCATGTATATAAGCCTGCTCTCGGCGGTGACATCCGTTCTTAAAGAAGCATCCGTCAGGGATAAAATCCTCGCGAGCGCTTCACCCGAGGAGATATACTCCACCCTGACAGGAAGTTGATTTTTCTTATGAATATATTATGCGGGATTAACCTTATCTCCCCCGAAACAAACCTGAACCTGATGCTGCTGGTCGGCATCTGCATACTCGCAGGCACCGTAGGGGCCCGTATATTCCAGCGCCTCAAGATCCCGCAGGTTGTAGGCTACATCGTCATAGGCCTTATAATCGGGGAAGCCGGGCTGAAGGTAATCTCCGCCAAAACAATCGAAGTCTTAAGGCCGTTTACCTACTTTGCCCTCGGGATAATAGGATTCATAATAGGAGGGGAATTAAAGACAGACCTTTTCAGAAGGTTCGGCAAGCAATTCTTCGCGATGGTTATCGGAGAAGGGCTGGGGGCGTTCCTTATTGTAACACCCCTCACCGCGCTGTTCATGTGGTTAGCAACACATAATTTCGCCCTGAGCATCGCCATATCGATAGTAATCGGGGCAATCTCATCGGCCACAGACCCGGCTTCGACTATCCAGGTCTTATGGGAATATAAAACACGGGGGCTTTTGACAACCGCTGTCATGGCAATAGTCGCGCTTGACGACGCGCTGGCCCTTACCCTGTACGCATTTGCCACAAATATCGCGGATCTTTTCATCGGGAAAACTTCCATAAGCATATCCCATTCGGTGTTTCAGTTTTCATATGAGTTGCTGGGCGCGGCGGCTCTCGGCATAATATTCGGCTATATACTAAAAAAATCCTTCAGATATCTCAACGAACACGACAAGATGCTGCCTTTTTCAATCGGATTGATTCTGGTAACGATAGGTCTTTCCAGCGTGCTCGACCTAGACATAATTCTTTCCTCAATGTTTTTCGGAATAACAACCGTCAACCTCATACCCAAGAGAAGCGAGGAAACCTTCGAACTGGTTAAAAAATTCGCTCCTCCCATATATGTGCTGTTTTTCGTATTTGTAGGGGCCAGGCTGCAGCTGTCTCACCTCTCATTCATGATTATAATAATAGCGGTTATTTACCTCATTGGAAGAAGCTTCGGCAAGATAATAGGAGCTTATGTCGGGGCAAAGTTCTCCGGAGCGTCGGACAACGTCAAGAAATACTCCGGGTTGTGCCTTTTTACGCAAGGCGGCGTCGCGGTGGGGTTGTCGATTATGGCCAGCCGCAAATTCAGCCCCGAAATAGCAGATATCATCATAACCGTTGTAACGACCACTACCCTGGTTGTCCAGCTGGTAGGTCCTTCATTCGTGAAATATGCGGTAAAGAAAGCAGGGGAGATAGGCCTGAATTTAACCGAAGAAGAGCTAATCGCCACGTATAAAGTCAAAGATGTGATGGATGTAACCCCGCCGGTAATAAGGACTAACGCTGTGCTGGGAGACATATTAAAAACTTTCAGCAAAAGCGATTACTTTGCATATCCGGTCATTGACTCCGAAAACATGCTCGCAGGGTTCATAACTTTCCAGGAAGTAAAACATGTGCTTACGACAACCGGGCTTGACGCCCTTCTGCTCGCGCACGATATAATGAACCCTATCAGAGATATAACAACGCCGGAAACTCCTCTTAAAGAAGCTCTTGAGCAAATGAAACAGACAAATACAAATTTCATCTGCGCTGTCGAAAACGCGCAAAGCAGGAAACTTGCGGGTTTCCTGGATTCAAACAAGGTAAATATGAAGCTTGCCGAAGAGCTGATATCCCGAAGGAAAAAAGCCGAAGGCATAATTTAATCATTATGAAGCCTGTTATAACTGTCTGCGCGGCAATTATCACGCAAAACTCGAAATTCCTCCTTGCTCAGCGGCCTGAGGGAGCGCATCTTGAACTGCAATGGGAGTTTCCCGGCGGGAAAATAATGCCCGGCGAAACACCGGAACACTGCATACAACGGGAACTTAAAGAAGAGCTTGGAGTAGATGCCGAGGCTGTAAAATATTTTGATTCCGTCTTATTTGCCTACCCGGAGAAAAAAGTAAAAATCAGTTTTTATGTATGCAAAATAAAAAGGGGAAATCCCCGGCCGCTGCAATGCGCGTCTATTGCATGGGTAAAACCGGAAGAGATAAATATTACCGATTTAGTTCCGGCAGATAGAGTTATACTGCCTAAACTGCTACACCTTATGCCCCCCGGCAACCAGTCTCGTTAAATTTAGGCATAACTCTCTACAGGAAAAAGAGTTATACAATATATCAACAGCATTTCTCTTTCCCGCAAAAAAATCCGGCTTATAGGTGTATCCTATTGTCATAACGTTAGTTAAAACCGTATTTCTTCCCGGCCGCCGGACGCCTGAAGCAACAAAGAGGTTTATTATCTTGAAAACAAAACGGTTTTAAAATAAGATATACCTATGCCAAACAGCAAGACAGCGTTAAAAACAGATGAAAATCCTTCTCGTTCGGTTGAAGTATTTACCGAATATGCGATAAAAAACAATCTTAATATATCCGGCAATATGCTTGAACCCCTGTGCGGCTGCGGCTTAAACGGAATCGTTTTCGCCAGAATGAACGTAAATTTCTTCGGGCTTGACCCCGTTATGGCGCGACTGAAGGAATTCCAGGCGAAAGCGTCCTTTGAGAACTTACTGGGAAATGTCCATCTTTATAACCAGGATGCCGTCAGAACTTTTCCTTTTGAAGATAATTTCTTCGATTTCGTGCTTGATATATCAACCTCGTCAACACTTATAAAAGACGCAGACCTTATTTCCTACTCATCGGAAATAACACGCGTCCTTAAGCCCGGAGGAAGGCTGATGATATCGTATTTTTCCAGGGATGACGGCGGACTGAAGAAACCGAAAAAATCACCCTCTCCCAACATATTCAACAGTAAAATGACAAATGAGCCGCTGAGAGTTTTTTCTCCGCCGGATTTCAGGGAAATTTACAACCTGAAACTTATTCCCAGGTTCCAGACAAAAGTCGAATATGAGGAGACTGTGGGCAGGAAAAGGCTTAACAGGAAACTTTTTGTCATGATACTGGAAAAATTCTGATATGCATAATTTCATTGCCGCCTTTCAGCAAAGTTTCACTTCCATCCTTTCCATATTTTTTATAGGGATACTCGGCTTTTACATATTGAGGAAAGGCATACTCGGCGAGTGCTGCCTGAAAACATTAAGCGACCTGGTAATAAATATCACTGTCCCGTGCCTTATTTTCAATACCATAGTCGAAAACCTGAAGCCGGCTGATCTTTTTAAAATGTGGATATTTCCCGTTATGGCCCTTGCAATGTTCTTAATAGCTCTTTTAATCGCCTGGCTCTACACATTGGCCGACAAGTCAATAAAGGAAAACAGCGGCGTTTTCAAAGCCCTTATCTCTATCCAAAATTCTCTTTTTCTCCCATTGCCGATAATAACCCTGTTCTTTGAAGGGGAGCAGGAAACATTAATGCTTGTGGCCCTTTTTCTCTACAGCCTGATAAACGCCCTTTTGACATATATATTCGCGCCTCTTTTGATGGCCGGCCGCGAAAAAGAACATATTTCCACTTTCAAACTGGCATTGAATATGCCTACTCTGGCCACAATATTTTCAATAATTTTTGTCTTTCTCAGGCTAAAGCAATTTATCCCTTATTTCATCCAGTACCCGATTGAACTGGTGGGTAACGCGACCGTGCCCCTGATAATGATATCCCTGGGGGGATTTGTCCTCGTTTATTTCAGGAAAAAACCAAAAATCAATTACTCGTTCATTATAAAAACCATAGTCTTCAAGCTGTTTGTCGTTCCTTCGGTATTTTTAGCGTTAATCCTTGTCCTCAGGCCGGAAGAATCTGTAGGTTTTATGCTTATAATACAGGCTTCCATGCCGCCCGCGACCGTACTGCCTTTAATCGCGCGGGTCTACGGGGGAAACCACGAACTCCTGAGCCAGTGCCTGATTTACAACCTCATTGTCACGGTGATAAGCTTCCCGCTGTTCATCAGTATCTTTAAAGCGCTGCTGTGATATCAGCCGAACACCTTATCCTTAAAATCAGAAACCCTGTTTAGAAGTTTTCTCCAATCTCCGGCAAAATCATCATATTTTTTAAACCGGTCATCCTCTCCCGCGTAATCGCCCTCGATTTTTGAGAGGACTTCGTCAACTTTGCCGGCGAAGCCTTCTTCATGAGAAGAAATTTTCCCGGACTTTAAAAATGCCGCCGAGGACCTTATCCGGGGGAGAAGGTCGCTTTCCAAAAACCTTCCCGGATACGGCTGAAGGGACGTAATATAGACCCTTGTAAAGCCTTCTGTGTTTTCCCTCTGTGTTCTTATCTTTTTCCTCATATGTATAAAGGAAGCCGCTGCTTTTCTCAATCTGTCGTACTCCGCGGATTCATCGTACTTCACAGTTTCCGCCGCCAGAAAACCGCCGCACACCGCGATTCCCGCTCCGTTCATTTTCGCCGAAATCATATAATCTATATCTTCCCTGCTTTCAATAAACGGGTCGAAAGGGACCTTCTCAAACAATTTCCTGTGCAGGAGGAGACACCCGCCCAGAGCAAGTTTTTCCCCTTCGGGTATAATCCCGGCTCCCGTCTCTTCATACAGCGCCTTTACGGCGCTTTCTTCATCCCAGGAACATCCTTCCAGGTCGGGAAAACAGCCGGAGCTTTTCCTGCGGGTAAAACCCAGCACCCCGTAGATAATGCTTTCATCCTCAAGCCTCTTTTCGATCCTTTCCCCGGCGGCATCCAGCGAATTTTTTGAATCAATAATATTACCCCCGTCCACAAGGACTATCATTTCGGCGCCGGCGATTCCCGCCGCGAGAAGCCCGAGGTTTTTCACCTGCGAAGGATTGCCAGGCTCAACATACTTTGTCAATTCCCCGTGCCCGTTTATGGTCAACAGGTCCCTTACCCTTGTCATTTCCCTGTAGCTGAAAACCTTTATGTCGATTTTGCCTTTAAGCGAATCGGTTATCTCCCTCACTTTTTTCTGGGCCTTTATATCATAAGACTTGTGGTTCGACACCCCGACGACTATAACCGAAGCTCCCGGTTCAATATCGGCAATCCCGGCAAGCGTTAAAGAAAGGCTGTCCTCCGCGTCGATAGGCGTAAAATAACCGAACGCGTAATCTTTTTTCATATTTTTCGTGCTGTTTGAAGGCGGCCCCCAGTATGATAAAATCACAAAAGTCTTTTTCAAAGCTTTCCTCCGAAAGTTAGGGTTTTGCGGTTTTTCCGGTATAAGAACATATTTTCGCAATCCCGCATTTATAGCAGGCGGGCTTGCGCGCCCTGCAGATGTTCCTGCCGTGAAAAACAAGCAGGTGAGAAAACATCGTCCAGTTTTTTCTATCGACAATCTTCATCAGGTCAAACTCGATTTTCACGGGGTCTGTTTCCCTGCTGAGGCCGATCCTGCCGGATAACCTTATGACATGGGTGTCCACGACTATGCCCGGAATACCGAAAACGTTCCCGAGTATCACATTTGCCGTCTTCCGGCCGATGCCGGGCAGCAGGATGAGCGCTTCCATATTAGAAGGGACCCTTCCCCCGTGCTTCTCAACAATATCCCTGCAGCAGGCAATAATATTCTTCGCTTTATTCCTGAAAAAACCAGTGCTCCTGATTTCCTGTTCAAGCGCCGCCTGATCCGCATTTGCAAATGCGTCCGGGCCCGCATACTTCCTAAACAGGCCGGGAGTGACGATATTAACTCTCTCATCCGTGCACTGGGCGGACAATATAGTGGCAACCAGCAATTGCAGCGGGGTAGAGAAGTTAAGCGCGGTTTTAGCGTCCGGATATTCCTTTAAAAGCAAATCGTATGTTTTTTTGGCTCTGTCTTTCAGTTTCACCTATTTCCCCGCATTCAAAAAAAACTTTAAAAACTTAAAATCTCTTTTAACCACAGATATCTCAGATAATCACAGATAAAACTTTTAAATTTTTATTATATAATTTTTACTCTCTCTTTGTTCTTTTTACTATCCCCGCCTAAGGCGGGCAAGTGTGTAAATCCGTGGTTCCAATTATTTTTTTAGTATTTATATATTTTTATATTTTACTATCTGTGGTTTAAATATACTCTTTTTCTATCTGCGCTTATCTGCGTCCTGTTTTAACTGTTATTTCTTAATCTTATCGAAAAACTTTTTAAGTTCGCCGGCGGTCCGAGTGTTCAGGATATCTTTTTTCTCAAGCCAGCCCTTCCTTGCGGCCCCGATACCATAAGTTATATCGTCCAGGCCTTCAGCATTGTGAGCATCCGGATTAACTGATATGGGCACACCCCGCTCCTTTGCCAGCTTACAGAACCTCCAATCCAGGTCAAGCCTCTGGGGATGAGAATTGAGCTCTATGGTTTTCCCCTCCGAAGCGCATACCTCTATTATCCTTTCGATATCGACTTCATAACCTTCTCTCGTAAGCAGCAGCCGTCCTGTCAGATGTCCGATCATGGTCGTATAAGGGTTTTTAACCGCTTTTATTATTCTCTCGGTCATATCTTCCTTCGTCATCTTAAACTTTGTATGAATCGAAGCAATTACAAAATCAAATTTCTCAAGCACGCGCTCATCGTAATCTATCTTCCCGTCGGGAAAAATATCAACCTCAATTCCTTTGAATATCCTGAAACTCCTGTCCTCTGCGTTCAACGCGTCTATCTCCGCCCACTGTTTTCTGAGTTTACTCTCATCTAATCCGCCTGCATAGTAAGCGCTTTCTGAGTGATCGCATATTCCCACATAGGAATACCCTCTTTTTTTTGTTTCGGCCACCATCTTCTCAAGAGAAGCCGACCCGTCCGAATAGGAAGTATGCACATGAAGGACTCCTTTTATATCTTTTTCCTCAACAAGACGGGGTATTCCCCCTCTCGAAGCCGCCTCTATCTCACCCCTGTCTTCTCTGAGTTCCGGCGGGATAAAAGACAGGCCCAGGGCGTCAAATATATCCTTCTCGTTCCTGCACGGGACATTTCTGCCTTTCCTGAACAGGCCGTATTCATTCATTTTCATGCTTTTGGTCTTAGCCAGGGCTCTCATCGCCGTATTGTGCTCCTTGCTTCCTGTAAAATGATGAAGGGCATACGGGAATTCCCTGTCTGACACAATCCTTATGTCGGCGTTTATGCCCCCGTCAAGCTTAACGCTGGTTTTCGTGCTGCCTTTAGCTATAACATCCTTAACGCCTTCCAGAGAAGCGAAGACATCCATAACCTTTTTGGGGTCGGGCGCGCTGGCAACAAAATCTATATCTCCTATCAATTCTTTCTTCCTCCTCAGGCTTCCAGCTATTTCTATTCTCTTAATATTGCCCTTACACTTTTTCTTCAGAAGTCCCAGTATCCTGAGCGCTTCCCGCAGCGCGTCGGATATCAGGAATTTATTCTGGTTAGAGCTCAGATACTGAATCCCCTTAAGGATGTTCTCCTGCGTTTTATTGCCGAATCCGTCCAGAGACGCTATTTTGTTCTTCCTGCAGGCTTCTTCCAGCTCCCTCACGGTATCTATCCCGAGTTTTTCGTGAATCGCGCGGATTTTCCTGGGCCCAAGCCCCTCTATCGAAAGCATCTCTATCATTCCCGGCGGGATAGCGCTCTTAAGCTCGTCATAGTATTTTATATGGCCGGTGCCGGAAAATTCTTCTATTCTCTCAGATAAACCTTTCCCTATGCCGGGTATATCGGAAAGGGCGCCTTCTTTCACGGCTTTCTCCAGCGGGCCCTGATACTGTCCTATCGCCCTTGCGGCATTATGATAAGCCCTGACCTTAAAAGGGTTTTCGCCCTTAAGCTCCAGAAGGGTGCCGATATCTTCTAATAATTCCGCTAACCTGTCTTTGTCCATATTTTACTTATGTATTTTACCTGATTATTGTATAATGTCTTTTACCAAATTAAACTATTTTTTGTGAATTTTTAAAAAATACCATGGAAAAAATCATAGAACAACTTTTAAAAGAGCTCGGCGAAGACCCCGGAAGAGAGGGGTTGGTAAAAACTCCGTCAAGGGTAAAGGAATCCCTCTTATTTCTCACAAAAGGGTACAGGGAAGACCCTCATAAGCTCCTTTCAGAAGCCATGTATGAGGAAAAATATGATGAAATGGTCATTCTGAAGGATATAGAAATGTTCAGCATGTGCGAACACCACCTGCTGCCGTTCTACGGCAAATGCCATGTCGCATACCTGCCGGATAAAAAAGTCATCGGGCTGTCTAAAATACCGAGGCTCGTTGAAATTTACAGCCGCAGGCTCCAGGTCCAGGAAAGGCTGACCACGCAGATTGCGCAAACTCTCCAGGATGTAATAAAACCTCTCGGAGTAGCCGTAGTAATAGAAGCCTTCCACCTCTGCATGGCAATGAGAGGCGTGGAAAAACAGAATGCGTATTGCACTACAAGCGCAATGCTCGGCGCCTTCCGGTCAAACAGCAAAACAAGAATGGAATTTATCAGCCTGCTGGCCACAAGAAAGAGTTTTTAATCCATATGGAACAGGAAATAAATGTCACATACTTTCTGGCTTTTTTTTACGGGTTCCTGTCTTTTCTTTCCCCTTGCATTTTCCCTCTTATACCGTCCTATGTCTCTTTCATGACCGGGACTTCAATCGACCAGTTGTCATCTTCGGGTAACAGGTTAAAAAACCTTCTGGCCATTGTGTTCAGCTCCGCGCTCTTCGTACTCGGTTTTTCCCTGGTGTTCATCAGCCTCGGCGCCTCGGCCTCATTAATAGGGAAATCCTTTTTCGGAGCTAAAAGAACCATTGAAATCATAGGAGGTCTGCTGCTTATCGCACTCGGCATCCACATGAGCGGGCTGGCGAATATCCCTTTCCTTAACTTCGAAAAAAAAATACACCTCGGGAAAAAACCTTTCGGCCTACTTGGCTCCTTTGTTTTAGGTCTTGTTTTCGCGGCCGGATGGACGCCATGCGTAGGGCCGCTTGCCGCGACGGTTATAACATTCGCGAGCCAGACTAAAAACGTTTATCAGGCTGCCCTTCTGATGCTGATTTTCTCGTTGGGAATCGGGCTGCCTTTTATGATTGTATCGGTAGGACTGCAGAGTTTTCTCCAATTCAGCTCTTTCCTGAAAAAACATCTGGGCAAAATCCAGGCGGCATCCGGAGTATTTATACTGCTTACGGGAATCCTGTTTATCAGCGGGAAATTTGAACTGTTTACATCCTTCATAACAAATCTTTTTTATTAAACGGAGGTTAACCATGAAAGTCATTGCTGTATTAGCGTGTTTCGTCCTTCTTGCTCTGGCCTTTACGGATTGCTCGGCGGAGGAAAGAGTTATCCGCAGAACTTATACTTCGGGAGGCCCTTTCTATGAATCCGAAGAAATAGTCACAACGGAGTACTCACCAGCAACGCGCACGACGCGCACGACAGTAATAGAGCGGCCCGGCGAAACGGTTGTAATATATCCCTCAAGAAGGGTTATAGTAAACCCGAACAGAGGTTATCTTTACCAGACTGACCGTTATTCGACTTCCACAATCACACAGGAAACTGTTGAAATAGTGGAATAGCTTAATTTAGTGCAGACGGTCATTTTTAGGAAGGAAGAAAGTCCGTTCCGTGGCTGATTCCGAAATGTCTTCCAATATATTTGCGATTTCTTCAAAATTGATTTCGCCTGCGGGAGAATTGAAAAGAAGAAAAGAGATAAGGCTTTTTATCTTATCAACAGCTTCTTCAAAGCTGCCGCCGTGGGCCGAAATACCGAGCTCAGGGCAGCTTACTTCAAAACCCAGGCCTTCTTTTTGGTTGACCTCTATTGAAAAACGCATTTACCGGCTCCATTAGCAAAAACAAGCTGCTGTCAGCTGTTGTAAGTTACTCGTTTGTACATTTACATATTTTCAAAAGATTCTGCCACGCCTCATCAACATCCTTCTGGATTTCCTCCAGTAAATGCTCATTGCCTTTTTTGAAAAGATGCCTGAAGCGCGTCTGTAATTTTAAGAATTCCGCCACGGGCTTCTTTTTATCCTTAGGGTCATAATTCAGTTTATATTTACCGTTCTCGACTTCATATGAAGGCCAAAAACATGTTTCCTTCGAGAGCCTTCCTATTTCCACCGTTTTGCTGGGGTCATATCCCCAGCCGAGACGGCAGGGCTGGAACACATTAATGAATTTCGGGCCTGTTATCGAAAGGGCTTTCTCAACTTTTTTCGTAAGATCCGCCCAATCGCCGACAACTGTCTGCGCAACGTAAGGAACATGATGCGCGACAAGCACCGCGGTAAGGTCTTTTCTTTTCTGGGATTTGCCCTGTTCAACCTTGCCGGCGGGAGCTGTTGTCGTATTTGCTCCTTTTGGAGTAGCGCTTGACCTTTGGATACCCGTATTCATATAAGCCCCGTTATCATAACAAACATAAAGGATATCATGCCCTCTTTCCATTGCCCCGGAAAGAGACTGGAGACCTATATCGTATGTCCCGCCGTCCCCGCCGAAAGCAATGAATTTCAAATCTTTACCGTATTTTTTCTGCTTTTTAAATGATTGATAGCAGGCTTCGACTCCGCTTACAGTCGCGGCGGCATTTTCAAACGCGCTGTGTAAAAAAGGGACATTCCACGCGGTATAGGGAAATATAGTGGAGAAGACTTCAAGACATCCTGTTGCGTTTACAACCACTGCATTTCCTTCCGTCGCCATCATTACCTGTCTTGCCACTATAGCGGCACCGCATCCCGCGCAACCGCGGTGGCCGTTCGTAAAAAACTTGGGTTTTTTCGCCAATTCCTTTAAAGTAGCCATTTTCCTCTCCTATTCCCTAACACCAAGATAGGTGACATTTTCGTCGAATTTCTTTTTTCCCTGTGCCAAATCATATATATCATCATATATTGCCTCAACCTCGCTAATCTGCACGTCTCTGCCTCCCAAGCCGTACACATAAGGATGTATCTTGGGTTTCCCCGTGCTATTATAAAGAGCCGCTTTTGTTTCAACGGCGAGGGGCCCTTCAAGCCCGCTCATCGCATCAGAACGGTCCATCACGGCCAGAGCCTTAAGCCCGGAAAGGACTACCGCCAACTCCTCGGCAGGGAAAGGCCTGAAAACACGCATTTTTATAAGCCCTACCTTCTTGCCTTTCTTTCTCATGTTATCAACCGCCACTCTCGCCGTCCCCGTTAACGAACCCATCGCAAGGATAGCGACATCAGCATCATCGATTTTGTAAGCATCAAAGAAGCCGTATTTTCTTCCGAACCTGTCCCCGAATTCTTTGCAGCATTCCTCAATCACAGTTTTCGCCTTGCGCATCGCATCGATTGCGACCATCTTATGCTCAAAGTAATAATCCTGCAGGTCGAGACATCCGATTGTTATCTTTTTCTCGGGATTCAGAAGCCATGTTTTCGGGTTGTACTTGCCTATGTAATCCTTAACGTCGCTATCGGGTATAAGATCTATATTGGCCATGCAGTGGGAAATGATAAAACCATCTGTGGAGACCATCATCGGCAGCCTGACTTTTTCCGCTATTTTAACACCTATCAATATGCTGTCATACGCTTCCTGGGCATCCTCGCAATAAACCTGCATCCAGCCCGAATCCCTGACAAACATCGTATCCGAATGGTCGCAATGGATATTTATGGGACCTGAAATCGTCCTGTTGACTTCAGGCATCACTATCGGAAGCCTCAGCGCGCTCGCAATAGGGAGCATCTCAGCCATAAGCATAAGTCCCTGGCTTGAAGTAGCGGTCATACATCTGCCGCCCGCGGCGGCGGCTCCTATTGTCGCGCTCATCGCCGAATGCTCGCTTTCCACAGTGACAAACTCGGTATCAACAAGCCCGTCGGCGACAAATCCGGCAAATATCTGGGCAATTTCAGTTGCGGGAGTTATGGGATATGCCGCTACCACGTCAGGATTAATCTGGCGCATCGCCTCAGCCATCGCCTCATTCCCTGTTTTAGCAACCGTTAACTTTTTATCAGCCATTTTCTTGCTCCTTTTTGCAAAATCCTATTTCTGAAATTTTTTCTCATCTT
>JAFGBE010000129.1 GCA_016933315.1 Candidatus Auribacterota bacterium | reverse complement strand
TGTCTTTTTTTACTCTGACAAACCCATGGCCCATGGACTCGATTCGGGCGGCTTTTTCCTTTCCGAGCTTCGAGCAGCCGGCCACCAATGTCTTTGCGTCGCCGTTTGTTAATACATTCGCCGACAGGGATATCTTATAATCGGAATCGACTATGACACGCAGGGGCTGCTTTTTTGCTCTTGTATGCCTGACGGTCAAAAAAGGATCGTCGGCCAACACTGTATTGATTCCGGTCATTACAGCGTCATTCCGGCTTCTTAACATATGCATCGCCTTCCTCGAGCCGAATGAAGATATCCATTTTGAATCACCGCTTGCCGCAGCAATTTTCCCGTCAAGCGACTGGGCGAATTTCAAAGTGACAAAAGGAAGCCCCTTTATAACCTTTTTGAAGAACGGCAGGTTTATTTCCCTCGCTTCTTCGGTGAGAAGCCCGTCAAAAACGCTGATGTTGTTTCTTCTTAATTTTTTATAACCCCTGCCGCAATGGGCCGGGTTCGGATCGATTATGGCGGAAAACACTCTCTTTATCCCCGCCTTGATTATGGCCTCGGTGCACGGAGGTGTCCTCTTGTTGACGGACGAACACGGCTCAAGGGTTACATATAAATCCGCGCCCCTTGCGGCAGCGCCAGCCAGCCTGATTGCATTTGCCTCCGCATGCAAAGCGCCGGGATACCTGTGATAAGACCTTGCAATCAGCCTGTTGTTTTTGACCAGCACGGCGCCTACGGCCGGATTAGGGGAAGTCAGCCCGATACCCTTTCCCGCTTCTTCCAAAGCCGTCCGCATCCATTTTTTCTGCGCATCGGTAAAAACAGCCATATAAAATCAATCCATTAACAGCGACTCGACAAAATCCGCCGGATTAAACCGGCTCAAATCGTCAAGCGACTCGCCGAAAGAAATAAACTTTACGGGGAGCCTTTCCTCTTTTTCAATACGCAAGGTAATCCCTCCCTTTGCGGTCCCGTCCATTTTAGAGAGCACTACACCGGTTAAACAGAGAGCTTCGTTAAATTTTGCAGCCTGAACGATCCCGTTCTGGCCTGTTACGGCGTCAAGGACAAGGAGAATCTCCGAAAGCCGGGCAACCCCGCATTTAGTTACGGCGGATTTAATTTTTTTCATTTCTTCCATCAAATGGTTTTTTGTATGCTGCCGTCCCGCGGTATCGATTAAGAGGAAATCGCACCCTTTTGCGGCGGCGGATTTACAGGCATCGAATGCCACGCTCGCAGGATCGGCGCCGCTGAACCCTTTGATCAGCGGGATATCCAGTTTTTCAGACCAGAATTCCAGCTGTTCGGCCGCGGCGGCCCTGAAAGTATCGCAGCCGGCTATCATAACCGTCCTGCCGTCTTTCAGCAGATAATTCGCGATTTTCGCTATTGAACTTGTTTTCCCGCTCCCGTTAACCCCCACAAACATAATGACGGATGCGCAGCCCTGCGGCATGGTTAAATTCCTTATGCCGTCATTAACTCTGAAATGGGCCAGTAATAATTCCTTAAGCTTTTTTTTGACGCTGTCTTCTCCGGTGAAGGACTTCGCTTCTTTCATTAAATCCAGGGATACCGATTCGCAAATAACAGGGCCTACATCGGCCTGCAGCAACAGGCGCTCTATTTCCTCCAGCATCTCTTTTTCGGGGATACCCTGCCTGAGAAGCGTTTTAATGAGAACGGAAACATTAAGCCGGCTCTTGCGCATGGCTTTTTTCATCCTGGAAAGGATTCCCGTTATCATACATAGCTCCCGTTTACTTTTCAGATTTGGCTTTTTCCAGCATTTCAACGGCGGAATAATCGACTGTTTTCAATCCCACATATGAACGCGCGCTTTCCGGGCCATGGAAATCAGAGCCGCCCGTAACAATAAGACCGTGCTGCGCGGCAAGGCCGGCATAAAAAATCTCCGCTTTGGAATTATGGTCGGGGTGATAGACTTCGATGCCTTTAATGCCCGAGCGGATAACATCTTTAAGGACATCTTTCGACCTTACGGTCCCGGGGTGGGCCAGGACAGGGACTCCGCCGGCATCTTTTATAAAGGAGATGCACTTCCCGGGAGAAAGTTTTTCCTTCTTTACATACGCCGGGCAGCCTTCACCTATAAACTTCCTGAACGCTTCCGAAATATTCCTGACATATCCCGACTTGACCAAAGCCCTTGCGATATGCGGACGGCCAACCGACCGGGCATGCCCGTTCTCCATTATCTCTTCCGGGTTCAAACTTATACCGAGCTCCCTGAGCTTATCTGTCATCCTGTAGATTCTTTCCACCCTTATCCCGCGCAGCCGCTTCAACTCACTTTTTATGCTGCCGGAATTCAAATCGATAAAGTAGCCCAGGATGTGAACCTCGTCTTCGTCAGAATCGGCGCTGATTTCTACGGCCGGGATAACGTCGATGTTCCTGCCCCCTGCCGCCTTCACGGCGCGCGGGATACCGTCGACCGTGTCATGGTCGGCTATGGCAATGGCCCTCAGGCGCGCGGAAACACCCATTTCCACGATTTCCTCGGGAGAGAATATGCCGTCGGAAAATTGGGTATGTATATGAAGATCACAAATATCAGCCATTTTTATCTTTATTTATTATTAATTCTTTGTGGATTTTATCGAGAATGCCGTTTACGAATTTTCCCGAATCTCTCGTGCTGAATTTTTTAGCTATGTCGATAGCCTCATTGATTGAAACAACAGGCGGAATATCTTCGACAAACAGCATTTCATAAATGGCGAGCCGCAGGATGTTTTTATCCAATACGGCTATCCTGTTCAGATCCCAGTTGTCGGCGTACCGGACGATTATTGAATCGATTTCATCCTTCTTCCCGATTATGCCCCTGCAGATATCCAAAATAAACGAGCGGCTTTTTTCATCCAGCCTCCCGAGCTCTTCGGAAACAAGGCTTTCGGAGTTGCTGTCGTCGCAGCCGGATATCTCATTAGCATACAGGTTCTTTATGATTATTTCTCTCGCTATCCTTCTGTTGCCCATACATTATCCGATCATTTTATCTCTTCATAGAGGTTTATCAGTTCTATAGCCGTAAGCGCCGCGTCAAAACCTTTATTGCCCGACTTGGTCCCGGCGCGTTCTATAGCCTGCTCCAGGGAGTCAGTTGTCACAATCCCGAATACAACGGGTATTTCCGATTCCATCGCAAGTGCGGATATGCCTTTTGATACTTCCTTGCACACATAATCAAAATGGGGAGTATCCCCCCTTATAACAGCGCCCAGGCAGATTATAGCATTATATTTTTTCGCCTTCGCTATTTTTTTTGCGACCGCAGGTATTTCAAAAGAACCCGGCACCCACACGATATCAATATCTTTATCTCCCGCGCCGTGCCGCATAAGGCAGTCATTGGCTCCCTCGACCAGCTTCGCGGTGATAAACTCATTAAACCTGCTTACAACCAACGCAACTTTCTTCCCTGCCACATTAAGCTTTCCGCTGATGATTTTTCCCATCACACACCTCCGTTATTATTCTTTTATGTCCAGAAAATGGCCCATCCTGTTTTTCTTGGTAAGCAAATATTTTTTATTGTACCTGTTAACTTTGCTGATTAACGGTTCCCTGCCTGTAATCTTTATGCCGTACCCTTCCAGCCCCACGATTTTCCTCGGATTATTTGTCAACAATATGAGATTCCCCACCCCGATATCTTCAAGAATCTGGGCGCCGATGCCGTAATCGCGAAGGTCGTCCTCAAATCCCAGTTTTATATTGGCTTCCACTGTATCATATCCCTTATCCTGCAACAAATAAGCTTTCAGCTTGTTGATAAGGCCTATACCCCTTCCCTCCTGCCTCATATAGAGAATAACGCCTTTGCCCGCTTCCGCGATCCTCTGCATGGATTGTTCAAGCTGTTTTCCGCAATCGCACCTCATGGATTTAAAAACGTCTCCGGTTAGACATTCGGAATGGACTCTCACCAGCGTAGGCGTCTCCTTGTCAAGGTCTCCCATAACAAGCGCTATATGCTCCTGAGCGTCTATACTGGATGAATACCCTATCATCCTGAAAATCCCGAACTTTGTGGGCAGGGAGGTCTCAACTTCTCTTTTGATAAATCTTTCGGTCTTGTGCCTGTGTTTGATAAGGTTTTCTATCGAAGATATCTTAAGCTTGTATTTTTTGGCAAATTTTTCCAGTTCAGGCAGCCTGGCCATGCTTCCGTCGGGGTTCAGGATTTCGCATATAACACCCGCAGTATTTAAACCCGCCAGTTTGAGATAATCAATCGCGGCCTCTGTGTGCCCCGCCCGTACAAGCACCCCGCCTTCCCTGGCTTTCAGGGGAAAAATATGCCCCGGCACCGTAAAATCGGACGGCGCAGACTTGTTGTCTGCAAGCAGCTTTATGGTTTTTGCGCGGTCAAAAGCGGATATGCCGGTAGATACCCCGTTCCTGGCGTCGACCGAAACCGTAAACGCCGTTTTATAACTATCGGCGTTCATCCTGACCATGGGGTCCAGATTAAGCCTGTCTATCCTCTCAGACGACATCGGCACGCAGATGAGGCCTTTGCCGTGCGACAGCATAAAATTTATGCTCTCAGGAGAAACCTTTTCAGCGGCCATTACCAGGTCTCCCTCGTTTTCACGGTTCTCGTCATCGACAAGGATAACCATCCTGCCTTCTTTAAGCTCCGAAATAATCTCTTCGACACTGTTGAATTTCATATGGCCTTCTCTTTATATTAAATCAAAAAACTTTAAAATTACCTAACCACAGATTACACAGAACACACAGATAAAAAGCAAAAAATATATAAATAGTTTAAAAATAAAAAACTATAATTCTTAAATTTTTCTTTTGTATTTGACAATTTCTATCTGTGTAATCTGTGTCATCTGTGGTTACTATCGCCTTTTTTAGTATTTGTGTTGTTTCCGCCTATTATTTTTATTTTTTGCTATCCTTAATCCTTTCAAAAAAAAAGCCCTGAAGCGGACTTCAGAGCGTAAGATATTTTAATAAAAACGCCTTCTTCCATCCGGACTTTAACCGTCGGCCCCGGAATCGCACCGGATCAGTTCCCTTGGGAACTCGCGGGCTTGCCTCATTATGAGGTTTACCGCCGGTCGGGATTTACACCCTGCCCTGAAGACTTTATAATGTTATCATAATAATTAATTATGTCAACACCATAAATATATTTTGACTATTTATATAACTGTATTTATACTACACATAAATAATTATAATCCTGCGGAGGTTATTATGGATGAGATATTGGAAATACTGGAAAAAGACGCCAGGGCCACACCCAAAGAAATCGCTAAAATGACAAGGAAAAGCGAACAGGCCGTAAAAAAAGCGATTTCCGAGTATGAGAAAAAAGGGGTTATCATAAAATACAAGACTATCGTAAACAAAGAGCTCCTGAAGGATGAGAATTGCACGGATGTGCTGGCATTGATAGAAGTAAGCATTTCTCCCGAAAGGGGTTCGGGGTTCGATAAGGTCGCCGAGAGGATATACAGCTTTCCCGAGGTAAAAAGCTGTTACCTTCTTTCCGGCGGATATGACCTTCTGCTGATAATAGAGGGAAAAAGCATCCACACAATAGGTAATTTTGTGGCTGAGAAACTTTCCACGATAGACCATGTGCGCGGCACACAGACCCATTTTATATTAAAAAAGTATAAGGACGGCGGAGATATACTCCGCAGAATAGTAAAAGACAAGAGAATCGCAATCTCCATGTGAGAGATACAGGTATGGTTAAGAAGATTTCAGACAAAGTCCAGTTTCTAAAACCTTCCGGAATCAGGGAATTTTTCGACCTGGTAATCGGAATGGACGATGTCATTTCCCTGGGTGTGGGAGAGCCCGACTTTACAACGCCATGGAACATAATAGAATCGGCCATATACTCTTTTGAAAACGGCTATACTTCCTACACGTCCAACAAGGGCCTGTTTGAATTGAGGAACGAAATATCAAAAAACATAAAGAAACGTTATGGTATACATTACAACCCCGAAACAGAAATATTGATCACCGTGGGAGTCAGCGAAGCAAACGACCTGGCAATGAGAGCCCTTCTGAACAAAGGGGATGAAGTGATTATTCACGAACCCTGTTACGTCGCATATGAGCCGCTGATAACCCTGTCGGACGGCAAAGCCGTTATCATCAGGACTTCGCCCGCAAACGGGTTCAAACTGTCGCCCGGCGACATTAAAAAGGTGTTATCGAAAAAAACAAAAGCCATACTTTTTAATTACCCCTGCAACCCCACGGGAGCTTCTTATACGAAAAAAGAGCTCTCGGCTATAACAAATGCGCTTAAAGACAGGGATATCATTGTCATGAGCGACGAGATTTACGGGGATTTGACCTATGATTTCGAACATACGCCCATAATCACATTGCCGGGGATGAAAGAAAAAACACTTTATCTTAACGGGTTTTCCAAGGCTTATGCCATGACCGGCTGGCGCATAGGATATGCCTGCGGCCCAGAATGGCTGATTGCCGCGATGAACAAGGTCCACCAATACACGATGTTATGCGCTCCCATTACAGGACAGATAGCTGCGATAGAAGCCCTGAAAAGAAGCTATAACTCCGTGCTGGAAATGAAGAATGAATACAGGCGGAGGAGGAATTTGTTTATCAGCGGACTTAACGAAATAGGCCTTGAGGCTCATATGCCCGAAGGGGCTTTCTACTCCTTTGCTTCCATAAAGAAAACGAATATGGATTCAAAGACTTTCGCAAAAAAACTTCTTCATTCCGAAAAGGTAGCCGTCGTTCCCGGGACAGCTTTCGGCGAAGGGTATGACGATTTCATAAGGATGTGCTACGCGACAAGCACTGACAAACTGAAAGAAGCTCTGCTGCGGATCGGAAGATTTATTAAAAGGGCCGGGAAATAACGGCTTTATCAGGCGGATGCTGTTTCCGGCTCTTTTCCCGCAAATTTAACCGACACGACTTTAGAGACGCCTTTCTCCTCCATAGTAATGCCGTACATGACATCGCTGATGCCTATCGTCTTCTTATTATGCGTGATTATTATGAACTGCGTATTGACCGTAAAATCCTTCAGGAGGTTAACGAATCTCATAATATTCGATTCATCCAGGGGCGCGTCTATTTCATCCAGCACGCAAAACGGGCTCGGCCTAACCTTAAACAGGGCGAACATCAAAGCTATCGCGGTCAAAGCGGACTCCCCGCCGGACAGCTGGGATATGTGCCTCAGCTTCTTGCCCGGAGGCGTCGCCACGACATCCACACCCGCTTCCAGGACATCCCCTTCGCCGACAAAACACAAATCCGAGCGCCCGCCGCCGAACAGTATATTGAAAGTCTCCCTGAAGTTAGACCTTACAGATTCAAATGTCTCGGTAAAAAGTTTCCTGGTAGTGGCGTTAATGGTCCTGATGGCGGTATGAAGCGAGTCTTTCGCCTTGAGAAGGTCTTCATGCTGCTCGCTTAAGAATTTGAGCCTCTCCTCGAGTTCCTCGCACTCCTCTATCGCGCCCAGGCTGACAGGCCCGATGGATTCTTTCTTCCTCTTTAATTCCGATATTCTCATTTCCACCTGGTCCCACTCCGTTGCGCCAAAATCAAAATCATTGTTGATGTCGAGGTCAGCCTTGTATTCTTCCCATATGTTGTCTTTCAGGTTTTTCATGTTAAGCTTGTATTCCGTAACTTTGACCTCGATATCCCTCCCCTCCTCCTGAAGCAGGTTCATGGAGTTCCTTTTTTCCGATAATTTATCCTCCATCTGCTTTATCATGCCGGACAGGGAGTTTTTCTTCTCAAGGATATCCCGTTCCTCGGAATCTGACCGGCTCAATTCGGTTTCCGTGGATTTTATTTCCTCTGCGGACAATATATTCTCTTCGGCCAGCTTATTCATCCTTTCCCCGGATGCGGCCAATTCCATTTTTACCCTGCCAAGCCTTGAGGTGTAATCTTCCCTGGCTGAAGCAATCGCCGCTGCCCTCTGTTTAATGGAATCTTCCCTGAATTTCAGCTCGTTCTGTGTAATTTTCAGGGTGGTAAGCTGTTCCATTATTTCGTTTTTGCTGTCTTCAAGCCGGACCATTTCCTGGTCATAATCATCCATTGTTTTTTTAATGGCGTCAGATTCACTGGATGTCTTTTCCAGTGACAGTTTCAGTTCGTTTCTTTTTTCAAGTATACCGCTCTTTTCCTCAGACAGGAAATTTATCTCGGAGCGCAGCCTTTCTTTATCCGAATTATACTGTGTTACCAGGCTTTGAAGACGGGCAACCTCAAAATTCATGTTTGCAAGGTTGATTTCATTCTTATAAAGTTCCGAATTTATATCCTTGGAATGTTCAAGCAGAAGCGCGGTCTCGGAGTCGATTTGCTTATATGAGGAGTCCAGGTCATTCGATTTTTCATCGATATTCTTTATTTCGTCCTGAAGGCGCAGTATCTGTGATTCCCTTGCCACCACCCCCTGCAGGGCGCTTTCGTTTTCCCCGCCCGAAATCAGGCACCTGGAAGAGATATACTCTCCCGATTTTGTGGCTATATCGCATGGAAAATCATGCTTCCTGGAAACCGCCAGAGCCGTTTCAATGTCACGGAATACCACTACATCCCCGAGCAGGTAATTTATCACATCATTATATCTCTGCTCGTATTTTACAAAATCAAGGATATGCCCTAAAAAACCATCCTCGCTCTGCAACACGGAAACATTGAACCTGTCAATGACTTTGGGATTGTCAATCGCGACAAAAGTAGCTCTTCCTTTGGAATTCTTTTTAATATGCTCCAGCGCGCGGGTGCCTTCCTCTATCGAACCGCTTACGAGAACCTGGGCGTTGGAACCCAGCGCAACCTCAAATGCCAGCTCAAAACCGTTTTCTACCTGTATTATCTCGGATACCGTGCCTATAATGCCTTCGAGAAGGTTTGAATCCCTGGAGGCCCTGAGTATATCTTTCACTCCCTCATAAAAACCTTCATATTTTTTCTTCAGATCAATCAACACTTCGAGTTTTGAATTTTTTTCGGCCTTTTGTTTCTGGAGGTTTATCCTGTCGCGTTCAATCGAGCTTATCCTTTCCTGTTTTGAGGCCAGCTCGGATTCGACATCCTGGATCTCTTTTTTTATCTTTTTCGTATGCTGCTGCTGCCTTTGAAGGTCAGCCGCCCTGACTTTCAAGTCGCTGTTTATGCTCTCTATTTTCGAATCAAGCTCATCGGATTCGACCCTGAACCTCTTTTCCCTTAAAACAATATCTCTTTCCCTCTGGTCTATCACGATGATTTCGTTTTTGCACTTGGTGTTTAAGCTTAATACCTCTATCGACTTTTCCCTGCCCTGCCTTATCTCGGATGTTTTCCCGGCGATTTCGGAATTTATCTTTGTCAGGCTCTCTGAAACCGAGCTGACTTTTCCGTTAATGTCGTTTATTTGAGCCGTTATCTGCCGGATATCACCGGAGACGTTCTTTTCTTTCTCATCTATCTCGCAGGCTTTTTTCTCGAGATCCGCCAATTCGGCCTTTTTAATGTCCGAATTCTTGCTTATCTCTTCGATTCTCTCCCTGTTATAAACCACCCTGGTCTTGAGGCTTTCATTCTTTTTCGACAATTCGAATTTATTTTCCCTTATTTCGCTTATCTTTGAGAGGATGCCGTCAAGCTCGATCCTGCTTTTATTTATATCTTTTTCCACGGATGACAATTCTTCATGCAGCTGTTTTTCATTCTCGTCATAATTTAAGGATTTCTCTTTCAGCTTTGTAAAAGCTTCTTTCATCTCGCCGTATTTATAAGCCGCTGTCTTTACCTCAAGCTCCCTCAGTTCATCATCGACATCTTTGTATTTCTGCGCTTTCGTGGCCTGCCGCTTAACCGAATTTATCTGCCTTTTGACTTCGCTTATGATATCCCCCAGCCTCAATAAATTCGATTCCGTGTATTCAAGTTTTCTCAACGCCTCGTTCTTCTTGTTTTTATATTTGGTTATCCCCGCGGCTTCCTCAAAAAGGTATCGCCTTTCCTCGGGTTTCGATTTCAGTATCTCGTCCATCCTGCCCTGGCCCATCACGGAATAGGCGCTGAGGCCCAGTCCGGTGCCCATTATCAGTTCGTTAATATCCTTAAGCCTGCAGATATTATTGTTTATCAGGTATTCGCTTTCTCCCGAGCGGAAGAGCCTTCTTGTCACGGTAATCTCATTGTACCCCAGGGCCATAGCTGAATCGGCGTCGCCCAGCGTCAATGACACTTCAGATAACCCCACAGGTTTTCTTTCCGCGGTGCCGTCGAAAATGATATCTTCCATTTTTGAGCCGCGAAGCGTCTTGGCGCTTTGTTCGCCCAAAACCCATTGTATTGCATCGGATATATTGCTCTTTCCGCAGCCGTTAGGCCCGACAATGGCGGTTGTCCCGGGCTCAAAATTAAGTATGGTTTTATCGGCAAAAGATTTGAACCCCGACAACTCAAGACGTTTAAAATACATTATTATTACCTCCGAATACTCTTAGAACAGTTTTTTAGAAAATACTACATATTGGGGAAATAATCAAGGAAAAATACCATATTTTGTGGAGTACAAGCAACGGACAGGAACGGAATTATATTAAACTTTAAAGACTTTTTAACCACAGATAACACAGAACACACAGACAAGAACCAAAAATACACAAATAACTTAATTTTTTTAACCACGGATATTTACATATTTACCCGCCTTAGGCGGGGATAGAAAAAAACAAAATAAAAAATTAAAATAGTTTTATCTGTGATTATCTTTGTGCTCTGTGGTTTCAAATCTTTTTTGCCGCTGAACTGTTGAACTACTTAACTACTTTTTCAGGACTTTCCTGAAGGCTTCGGTCAATTTTGGAATGACCTCGAATATGTCTCCAACAATTCCGTATGTCGCTATTTCGAATATCGGGGCATTAGGGTCCTTGTTAATCGCTATTATGCAATCGGATGACTGCATTCCCACTTTATGCTGTATGGCTCCGGAGATACCGCACGCGATATACATCTTTGGACAGACTGTCTTCCCTGTTTGGCCCACCTGATGCGAATAAGGTATCCAGCCGGCGTCAACAGCCGCCCTGCTCGCGCCTACAGCGCCGCCCAGGGACTTTGCAAGCCCTTCTATCAAATTGAAGTTTTCCGGGCCTTTCAAACCCCTGCCTCCCGAAACGATTATGTCGGCTTCCGCAAGGTTCAACGTAGATTCTATTTCTTCAACAAGCTTCAGGACCCGGGTCCTGGATTTTAAATCTGTTTCTGTCGGCTTCACGGTGATTATATCGCCTTTCCGGGAAGGGTCGGGGTCCATTTCCTTCATTACTTTATGCCTGACAGTAGCCATCTGCGG
>JAFGBE010000128.1 GCA_016933315.1 Candidatus Auribacterota bacterium | reverse complement strand
TGCTCGAAGCAGGGGTTCATTTCGGGCATCAAACTCACCGGTGGAACCCTAAGATGAAGCGTTATATATTCGAGTCACGCGATGGAATATATATTATCGATCTTCAAAAAACAGCCCTGCAGCTTGAAGAAGCGTACCGCCTGGTAAAAGAAACTGTTTCAGCGGGCCTTGATGTATTGTTTGTCGGGACAAAGAAACAGGCGAAAGAATGTATAAAAGATGCTGCCGATAAATGCGGTATGTATTATGTAAACGAAAGGTGGCTGGGAGGAACACTTACCAATTTCGTCACGATAAGAAAAAGCATATCCAGGCTTAACGAAATTGAAAAACAGGAAGAAGAAGGGATATTCGAAACCCTTCCCAAGAAAGAAGTCATAAGCATATTAAAAGAAAAAGAACGACTAAAGAAATACCTTCAGGGAATCAGGGATATGAAAAAACTGCCTGGTGTGGTTTTTGTCGTTGATCCCAAGAGGGAAAGAATCGCCGTTATGGAAGCGAAAAAACTGAAAATAAAAGTTATCGCTATTGTTGATACCAATTGTGACCCGGATATTGTAGACATTCCTATTCCCGGCAACGATGACGCCATGAGAACAATTTCCCTGATTGCCAATAAAATTGCCGATGCGGCGCTTGAGGGCAATGAAGGCAAAGTGAAAAGGATAGCGGAAGAAGAAGAAGAGAAGAAGTCCATGTTGAAGAAGAAGCAGGAAGTCGAAGAAACTATCGAAGAAGTCATCGAGACGAAAAAGAAAAAAGAAGAGAAGAAACCCAAGAGAAAATTAACAAGGTCGAAGAAAAGCGAAAAATCGGAATAAACAGTTTTCTGTGTTAAGCCGGCAGAATGGACCTGTTTTAGTATCTTGTATTTTTTGGAGAGGAGTAAAAGATGGAAATCGGCGCAGCTCAGGTTAAAGAATTAAGAGATAAAACCGGTGCGGGGATGATGGATTGCAAAAAAGCGCTTACAGAAACCGGAGGCGACATGGAAAAAGCGGTGGATGTCTTGAGAAAGAAAGGACTTGCCGCGATTTCCAAGCGTTCAGGGAGAGCCGCAAAAGAAGGCTTGATCAGGATAAAAGTTTCGGCTGACGGGAAGAAAACCGCGCTGGTTGAATTGAATTGTGAAACCGACTTTGTCGCAAACAACGATAAATTCAGGGTTTTTGCGGATAAAGTGCTTGAAATAGTTTACCGGAACGGAGAAGCCGCAAAAGAGAGCAAGGAAGTCATTGATTTAATCGGCGATATCGGCGCAAGTATAGGAGAGAACATCAAAATCGGCCGGGTAAAAGTTCTTTCGACCAATGGATGTTTTATTCCTTACATACATCTTGATAATAAGCTCGGTGTTATCGTAGAGCTTTCGGTGGATTTGGATGACGCTATCCGGTTGACGGGTAAGGATGTTGCCATGCAGGTAGCGGCGGCAAGCCCTCTCTGCGTAAAGGCAGAGCAGGCTCCCGCTGATGTTCTGAAAAAAGAACGCGAGATTTTTGCCGATCAGGTGAAAGGCAAGCCCGCGAATATCGTCGAAAAAATCGTGGAAGGCAAAATCAAGAAGTTTCTCAATCAGATATGCCTTTTAGAACAGCCGTTTATTAAGGATCAGGAGATATCTGTAGGGCAATACCTTGAAAAGAAATCAAAGGAAACCGGAAAAGAAATAGATGTCAACGGGTTTGTCAGGGTAAAGATCGGGGAAGAGTAATTATGGCCGGCCGCAAAACTTCTGCGAAATATAAGAGGATAATTCTTAAGCTCAGCGGGGAAGCCCTTGAAGGGGATCAATATAGCATAGACAGGGGCAAAACACTTGAAATCGCGAAGAAAATGAAGGAAATTTCCCGCATAGGCACCCAGATAGGCGTCGTTATCGGCGGCGGCAATATTTTCAGGGGATTGTCAGCGAGTGAGAAAGGAATGGACAGGACAACCGCCGATTATATGGGTATGCTTGCCACGGTTATCAATGCCCTTGCGCTGCAGTCTGACCTTGAAAAAATAGGCGTTCGGACGCGTGTCATGACAGCTTTCGAAATGAGGGCCATAGGAGAATTATATATAAGAAGGAGAGCCGTCCGCCATCTGGAAAAGGGAAGGGTCGTGATTTTTGCGGGAGGGACAGGCAATCCTTTTTTCTCGACAGATACCACCGCGGCGCTCCGTGCCAGCGAAGTCAATGCGGATGCGATTATTAAAGCGACAAAGGTTGACGGGGTTTATTCGGATGACCCTATGAAAAACAAAAAAGCGAAGCTTTTTAAGGATTTGACTTACATTGATGTCCTGAAAAGGAACCTTAAGGTTATGGATTCCACAGCTATATCGCTTTGTATGGATAACAAAATGCCCATAATAGTGCTTAATATGGCAAAACCCGGTGCAATCAGGAATGTTCTGCTTGGTAAAAAAATAGGAACGTTTGTCCACGGTTGATTTTGGACAGGGAGGTAGGAATGGCTCTTAAAAAAATTCTTGATGAAATGGAAGATCATATGAAGAAAAGCGTGAGAAACGTGCATGACGAGTTTTCTTCTATCCGGACCGGAAAGGCTTCCCCCTCATTGGTGGAGAATATTATGGTTGAGTATTATGGCTCTCAGCTGAAGCTTAGGGAGATTGCCGGTATTACGACTCCGGATCCCAGGCTTATCGTTGTGCAGCCCTGGGATGTCGGCGCGGTTTCGGCTATTGAAAAAGCTATTATGAAATCGGACCTGGGTATAACCCCGAATAATGACGGCAGGATTTTACGCATACCGATTCCTGAGCTGAATGAGGAAAGAAGAAAAGATTTGATAAAACTTGTGAAAAAGATGTCCGAAGACGGAAAAGTTTCCATAAGAAATATCAGGCGCCATGCCAATCACGAAATTGAAAGAGAATTCAAAGAGGCGACTGTTACCGAGGATGAGAAATTCGAAGCTGTTGAGAAAACACAGAAAAAAACCGATGAGCATATAAAAGAAATTGATGAATTGGTAAAACACAAAGAAAAAGAAATAATGGAAGTTTGATTTTCCCTTCTTGTGTTTGCATATAAATTAATTGACATAACCCCTTTTTTGTATATAATTTCTGGTTTGCTCTTTTTATTTTTGGGCCAGTAGCTCAGTTGGTAGAGCACCGCCCTTTTAAGGCGGGTGTCCTGGGTCCGAGTCCCAGCTGGCTCACCATCCATTTCCCGCGACCCCATCGTCTAGTGGCCTAGGACACAGGGTTTTCATCCCTGCAACACGGGTTCGACTCCCGTTGGGGTCGCCATTTTTCCTCGCGAATAAAGGCTTATCTTTTTTGTTATGTTTTGCTATAATCACATCTTCGCCAGCATGTAACCACGGCATCAATTCGACAAGGGAGGGTGTTATGAATAACATAGGCAACCTTTTTCAGTCAGCCGATTGGAAAAGCGAAAAACATGTGCCCGTAATAGATATGCCCGAAACAGTTGAAAAAGGGAAAGTCTTTGAAGTAAAAGTAATAGTGGGGAAAGAAATCCCGCATCCGAACAAAACCGAGCACCATATAAGCTGGATAAAATTGTATTTCCAGCCTGAGGGGGAGAAATTTCCCTGTCAGATAGGGACGGCGGAGTTTAACGCACACGGCGCTTCGGTAAAAGGCCCCGACACAAGTTCCGTTTATTCCGATTACCGGTGTATTTTCGCTTTTAAGACAGATAAGCCCGGTGTTGTCTATGCTTCAAGTTATTGCAATATCCATGGCCTTTGGCAGAATTCACGGGAATTGAAAATCAGGTAATCAATAAGGAAGGGAAAGCTATGGCTGAAAATATACCTGTCAATGTTGCGGAAAAACCGGAAACAAACAATCTGGCTATTATAAGTATGGTGCTTTCAATTATCGGGTTTGTAGGCTTCTGTATCTGTCTTGGCCCGCTCTTGGGGATACCCGCTGTGATATGCGGGCATATAGCCCTGTCCAAAATCAAATCTTCCGGGGGTAAACTTTCAGGAAGAGGGATGGCCATAGCGGGACTTATAATAGGTTACCTGACTATATTGTTGACCGTAATCTGGATTCTTTTTTCACTGATCGCTATTCCGAAATTCGTATCCGCCGCAAAAGAGGCGAAACAGGTGATGTGTATAAGCCGTATCCGGCAAATAGGAACGGCGTGCCAGGTTTATAAAATGGAATACATGGTGTATCCCGACAGATTATCAAGGCTTTACCCTGAATATATCTCCGATTTAGAAACTTTTACCTGCCCGAATACATATAATTATATTTCTTCCGCCGAGGATATCGATGAACATTCGGGTTATGTTTACAACTGTGACTGCGCCCCTGAGGATAATGGCAAAACCCCCCTGGTATGCGATAGGGAAGGAAATCATCCGGACGGCGTTAATTGTTATTTTTCCGACGGCGAAGCGGAGTGGTGCCCCAACTGCGGGTCAAATTGAATTTAATTGATAGCATCGAAGCCCGGGCTTGGAGATAAACAGGCCTGGCGCGTTATGCGACTTCCCCTGGTGTTTACCTTTTTTGGAATTTGACAAAAGCATAATATTCTGTTATATGGTATACGAAAGGTATTCACTGGGATATTATGGTTAAATCGGGAAGAAGTCTAAATTTTAGAAAACAGGGGTTTACCTTAATAGAGCTTCTTGTTGTTATAGCTATTATCAGTATACTTGTTTCTTTTATTCTTCCTGCCCTGCGTTCTGCAACAGAAGCCGCCCAGACGGTTTCCTGCCAGAACCAGATGAGACAGATGGGATATGCCCTTAATATGTATGCCAATGAGTGGAACGGGTATATACCAAAAGGGCATTCCGGTATTTTTTCCGGGCCCTTTAAGAATATGAGCTGGCAGGATGCCCTTCTTCCTTATGCCCCCGGACTGTCTTTCAGGCTGGACCCCAAAAATGACGGGTCAACTTATCAGGGAATATATAGCTGTCCCTCTAAAAGCCCCGGAAAAAATCCGAACCCCGGAGATGAAGATGCTGCGCCGTGGTATTACACCATCAATATGGTTTTAGCAGGTGGAGGGGTCTATGAAATGAGAAAGACAGACTGTGTTAAGGATTTGTCCGGGACAGCTATAATATTTGACGGCTGGTATTGTGAAATTGATCCGAAATTTCCTTACGGAGCGAGCGGATCCCCCTTAGGCAGCGTAACTGATGCTGTCAGAATGGCACACAAAAGAGGCGCAAATTTTTTGTTTTTGGACGGGCATGTAGAATTTTTTACGAGAATCCCGCATTATTCCCATCCCCTGTGGTTTACACAGGACGATATTTAGTAAATCCCGAAAATTTAAATTGTGGGTTGACAAAAATAAGATTGAGTGGTATATAAAAGGATTACAATGGTATATATATTTAACAAAAGAAAGGGGGAAGACGTATGAAGTATTTTCTTATGTGTGTGTTTCTTTGTGTTTCAAGCGCTATTGCCAGTGCGGATTTGTTCTGGTGGGGCGAGGATGAAGATAGCCCTATCGGGGAAATAAACTGGTCTTACGGTTTCAGTGACGGGGGAGACACGGTAGAATTAGCCGGCACGTCGGCGCCTTCCGTAACATCCGGCGCCCATTCCGGAACATATGCGGCAAGGTTCAACTGGACACATACTTACAGTTCCGATTGGACAACAAGAGCGGCCATCCAGATTGCCAGCGACGGAAACGGAAAAGACAGTATAGGTTCCAGCATGGTGACACACGATGTTTCTGCCTATGAGTATCTTTCTTTCTGGGTCAAAGGTGTTCAGGGGGGGGAACTTTTTAAGATTTGTTTGAACAGCGGCGGTTACGATACGGGTATAGGCGAGCAGCAAACAGATGATCTTTTGATTACAGATTATCTGGCGGGTGTTACAACGGGTTGGCAGCAGGTAGTTGTCCCTATAGCTGATTTTACACTTGATTATCAGTATGACGGGCATCCCGGATCATTGGACCTTACTGCGCTTACGGGTGTCAGGTTTAAAGTGGAATCAGACCTTCCCAGCGCAAATTCCACCGTTTTGCTTGACGACATTTATTTTACAAGTGTTCCGGAACCGTCAACAGTTATTCTGCTTGGCGCGGGTATCTTAGGTTTGGTGTTCTCAGCCAGGAGGGGTAAAAGGGAATAGATACAGGCTTCAATGATTATGGATTATGGGCTGGAGGACATCCAGCCCATTTTTTTTAAAAAATCTTTTCCTGGAAAAATAGATGTGGTATATAATGGTATGGCTTTTAAGAAGGAGTGTAAATGGAAGAATTTGATAGGAGCAAACCGGATCTGATATATAAACAGTTCGCGGATTATCTGAGGTCTCAGATAACAAGAGGCAAATATAAACCCGGGCAGCATATTCCTTCAGAGCGGCAATTCAGCAAGAATCTTTCGCTGAACAGGATGACCGTAAGAAAAGGGATTTCTCTTCTGGTTGAGGAAGGCCTGCTGCAGCCTTTGAGAGGCAGGGGCACATTCGTAATAGGTTATTCAGAGGATAAGGATAAATCCAGAAACATCGCGTTCGTTTTTGTCAGAGACTCGAAATTTCCCCTTTCTCAGAACCCGTATTTTGTTGAGATATTGGAAGGCGCGGAGGCGGAAGCATCAAAATTCAGATATGGTTTTTACCTTGTCTCCGTTGAAAACAATGAGGAAGATATAGATTCTCTGGCCAGCCGCCTCTTGAATGACAAAAGCATAAGCGGAATTGTTTTTATCGGCAGGATAGATACGGCCTTTACCGAGAAGTTGATTGTTTCTGTATATGGAAGGGCGATTCCGATTGTTATGATTGACCACATGATCCCTTATAAGAGCATAAGCACCGTCGTTACGGATAACTCGCTCGGCGCTTATGAGGCGGTTAAGTATATTATCTCCCTTGGGCATAAAAAAATCGGTTTTATCAGCGGGCCTTCAGGAAGGCAGGTTACAAAAGAACGCTTTGAAGGCTACAAGAAAGCTATGGATGAAAGCGGTATTAAAATCGATGAAAAATTGATTTCGGAAAGTGATTTGCATATCGATGGCGGATATAGCGCAATGATGAAAATGCTGGGCAGGGCGAAGGAATATCCCACGGCGATATTTGCAATAAACGATGAATCAGCAATCGGCGCCATCAAAGCTATAAAGCAAAAGAATTTAGATGTGCCGGGAGATATCTCCGTTATCGGGTTTGATGATATTGAATTGTCTTCCCATACAACCCCTCCTCTAACCACTATGAAAGTCTACAAGAAAGAGATAGGTCGGATTTCCATTCAGAAAGCGGTCCAGTTAATTGAAGGTAAAAATCTTCTTCCTGTAAAAAGTCTTATGCCGGCTTCGCTGGTAATAAGAGAGAGCTGTTCGAAGAAATAATCTTGCCGGATTAAACAGAGAATGAATATTTCCCCCTTGACAAAAGGCTTTTAGGTGGTATATTACAGGTATATTGTGGTATGTAATAATTATAAAAAAGGGGGAAATTATGAAGATGTTTTCAGGATGTTGCGGTTTTGTTTTTGCGGTTTTTCTTTTTGCCTGCCTGTCCTGTGCCGATGATTGTGAATTTGCCGAAGTATTCAAGGATGAACCCGGCAGATATGTATATTCATATCCTTCATCATCTAGTTTTGCCGATATAACCGAAGAAAATTCGCATTCAGGTGAAATCTGCTTAAGGCTGGAACTTGACCATAATAATTATTCAGGAGCCGGATATTCATTGCACAGCCCGGTAGATGCTTCTTCTATAAAAGAAAAGGGAAACCTTCAGTTTTGGGTTAAAGGCGGCAGCGGCGGGGAACAATTTGAAATTGCGTTAGTTAATGAACAAAACGACGGCCGGAAAGCGGAGAGCTCCTTTAATGTGGCCATGATTGCCGAGATAAGCAAAGAATGGCAGAAGATAACCATTCCCTTGTCCTCTTTTCCCTTGAATGCTGTTTACTGGGATGGCGCGCAGGGCAAGGAATTACCCATAAAATTTGACTGGTCGAATATTACTGAACTGAAAATAAGGACGAGGCCGGATCCCAAAAGGGGTAAAGATATAATCCTTTATTTTGATGATGTCGTTTTAACCGCGGGCGGGAAATCTTCGATAAGGGAGTTAAACGTATATAAAGAGGGGGAGCCTTTATACACGTATACATATGGAGGGAAAAGCGAAATTGAGATTGTTGAAAATATCTATGAAGGCAAACCTTCGATTAAAATGGTTTTGGACGCTAAAGATTATTCAGGCGGAGCATTTGCTTTTGGCCCGCTTGATCTGAGCAACGCAAGGTCGCGCGGTGTTCTTGAATTCATGCTTAAAAGCGAGAAAGGCGGGGAGAAAGTCGAGTTAAACGTCGTAAAGGCTGATGACCCGAAGGTCGAAGTGGGAATCGATTTAAATTCCGTAAAACCCATTTCATCGGACTGGCAGAAATATGAGATTCCTCTTAAGGACTTTCCTGAAAAAGGGTTGTACTGGAATCCCCAGGCAGGGAGAGAAATTTCCGAGGAACTTACGAAATGGGATAATATAGGGGAATTGAAATTTAAAATTAAAAAAGGTGAAAACAGAAGTTGCGTGCTTTATGTCAGCGATGTGAAAATCAGGCTGAATTAAGGACGGGAAAGAGATGCATATGAGGAGGCTTCTGACGTTAGCGGTGATTCCGGCGGTTATTTCTAGCTGGGTTGCCCTCTTTCCCTGTTCAGGTTATTGTGATGCGGGTGAATACAGGCTCCCGGTGTTTACATCCGATTTAAATATCAGTGATGCTCCTTTCTGGGAGGATTCCTGGATAGGAAGCGGAGACGGCTGTGAAATTGATCATAGGCAAAATCGTATAAGCATGATGGAAGACGATGAGGGCGCGCGGGTTTTATCGTTCAAAGGCTCTAATCCGGGCAGCGGTTGGTGGTTTGCCTGTATCGCCAGACCTATGTGGCAGCCATTTTATCTTGAGGGATATAAAGAGGTCGCTTTATTGGAGTTTTCTGTGAATTGCGAAGATGGGCAATGCCCCTGCCTCATAGGAATCGCCGATAAAAGCAGGCTGAAAAGAGAAGCCGTATTGGATCTGAAAAAGTATATGACAGCGCGCGGGGGATGGCAGAAAATCAGGATTCCTGTCTCTGATTTTTGCAAAATCAATTCCGGAATGGATTTTTCCAGGATATCCCACATAATATTAAAAGGCAACGGTTCCCCCGGGAAGTTTTCCATCTCCATGAAAGAGATAGAGTTCAGAGCCGGGGACATTTTAGAGGAAATCTATCCTGTTATTAAAATTAACCAGTGCGGCTACCGTCCCTGTGATATTAAAGTTGCGAAAATATCCGGCCGGGAAATGAATGATTTCGGTTCAAAAACATTTTATGTGCTGGATGAGAAAACAGGGGACAGGGCATTTGAAGGGAAAATATGTGCAGGAACCGCGGCTGATGCGGATTCAGGGGATATGGTCTTTGACGCCGACTTCTCAGATTTAAAAACTCCCGGCCGCTACAGAATATCAATAGGCGAAAGCAATATCAAGAGCCCGGTTTTTTGTATCGACAGGGATGTATATAACGGGCTTCTTGTCGATTCATTAAGGATGTTTTACCTGCAGAGGTGCGGAACCTCCGTGAATAGCTCCGAATGTCGCCATAATCCCTGCCATATGGAAGATGCTATGCTTCTATCGGAAAAATCAAAAGAAATAGAAGCGACCGGCGGGTGGCATGACGCCGGAGATTACGGTAAATATATAGTTAATGCCGGGGTAAGTGTCGGTACATTGCTGTATGCTTATGAGCTTTTTCCGGAGAAATTTTTTGACGGCCAGGTGAATATCCCGGAAAGTTCGAACGGGGTGCCTGATATTCTTGATGAGGCAAGGTGGGAAGTCGAATGGTTCCTTAAAATGCAGAGAGCTGACGGGGGCGTTTACCATAAATTAGCAGGTGTCTTTCAGTTAAAGGCTTGCCCTCCCGATTTGGACTGTCAGCCGAGGTATATCATTGATTTATCGGCTGTGGCCCCCGGAAGCGATAAACTGTTGCCGGGTAGCGTTGTTTCGACAACTGCCACGGCGAACTTCGCCGCTGTGTGCGCACTTGCTGCCAGAATGTTTGATGTATATGACGAGGATTTTTCGCGGGAATGCCTTTTTGCAGCCGAAAAAGCGTGGGAGTTTCTTAAGAAACATCCCCAAGATTACCCGGCAAGAGGTTTTTGCAACCCCCCGCTTAAAGATCCTTTTATAGTCAGCGGGGAATACGGGGATGACCCTGAGGGCGACTGGACACAAGGCGACAAAGACGAGAGATTCTGGGCTTCCGTCGAACTTTTCCGCTCAACAGGGAATGACAAATATCATGATTATGTAAAAGATAATTACACCGGTTTCAAGAATGCGCATGCCATTAACTGGCAGCAACTGCAGAA
Organism: Candidatus Auribacterota bacterium; assembly: GCA_016933315.1. GTDB lineage: Bacteria > Auribacterota > UBA6266 > UBA6266 > UBA6266 > UBA6266. Next base: position 6,702 of record JAFGBE010000128.1, on the reverse strand, counting down.
CCTGGGGCTTTACTCATACTGTTTGTGTCCCGGAGCGGATGAAAGAGTAAAATACGACATATTGGAAGGCCTGGAAGTTTATGGGAAATCAATATTAATGACAGCGGAAAACAATGCTTACAATGTTGCGCTTAATGATTATGAGTATTACTGGGGTTCTAGCGCAGTGGCTTTAAATTATGCGGTGGATATGCTTTTTATCTATGAGTTGTCCGGCGAAGATCAATATCTGGAAACTGCTCAGAGCCAACTTCACTATGTTCTTGGCAGGAATGTGTTGTCGATGTCATTTGTGAGCGGATACGGCGAAAATTCAGTCGGGGCATTTTATCATAATTGGTTTAATTCCTCCCTCGCCGCGGATTCATATCCTCGCGGTTTTCTTGTAGGAGGGCCAAACAAAGATAACTTCCGCATCTCGGATTTTCCCGCAAGGTGTTATAAGCCAGTTGAATCGGATTTTACAATAAATGAGCCGGCGATAAATTATAATGCCCCCCTTGTATTTGCCTCCTCATTTTTTTCTGAAAAATAACACCCCCCCTATTGACAAAATCCCTTTAAATGGTATATTAAAGGTATAGTATGGTATATATACAAGAAAGGAGTTTTTAGGTGAGATTCGGATATTTCGATAAGAAAAACAGAGAATTTGTTGTTAAAAGGCCTGATACACCTCTCCCATGGATTAACTATCTTGGGTGTGAAAAATATTGTGCTTTGATGTCCAATACTGCGGGAGGGTACAGTTTCTGGGCAGATCCTCTTGAGAACCGTATTTTACGGTATCGGTATAATAATATCCCTTCAGACCGGGGGGGTAGATATATATATATCAAAGACCGCAAATCACAGGATTTTTGGTCTGCGTCATGGCAGCCGGTCTTGAAAGACATAAGGAAATATAAATATGAATGCAGGCATGGCCTGGGTTACACAAAAATCAGTTCTGAATATGAAGGTATAAAAACCGAAACGGTTTATTTTGTCCCGCTTGGCGAGAACCTGGAATTATGGATGCTCAATATAAAAAATAAATCAGCCCGCAAAAGGGACCTGAATGTATTTTCATTCGTGGAATTCTGCCTGCCGAACGCATTGGAGGATATGACAAATTTTCAGGCGAACCTTAATGTGGGGGAAACTGATTATGAAAACGGGGTTATATACCATGTAAGTAAGCACAGGGTTAAAAAGGGGCATTTTTCATTTTTTGGTTTATCAAACAGGAAAGTGGATAGTTTTGACACCAGAAGAGATGATTTTTTAGGCCCATATGGCGATTTGAGCGCGCCCCGGGCGGTTCTGCGCGGGCGGGGATCCAATAAGCTGAGCTGCGGCTGGGCGCCTGTAGGTTCCCATTGTATTAATATCTCCCTGAAGCCCGGCGAGGAAAAACCTATTATTTTCGCTCTGGGTATAGCATTCAGCAAAAAGGAAGCGAGAGAACACCTGAATAAATATAACAACAGGAACGCGGTAGAAAGCGAAATAGCAAAATTGAAACAGAGATGGTCGGAAAATCTGGGTAAATTTAAGGTAAAAACACCCGATAAAGACATGAACCTGATGGTCAATACGTGGAATCAATATCAGTGCAGGACGACCTTTAACTGGTCCAGGTCCGCGTCCTATTACGAATCGGGTATAGGCAGGGGCATGGGTTTTCGCGATACAAACCAGGATGTGCTGGGTTTTGTATATCAGGTGCCCAAAGAGGCTAAAGAAACCATATATGACATTGCTTCTACACAATTTGAAGAAGGAGATGCTCACCATCAATATTCGCCCCTGACTAAAAAAGGCAGGGAAAGAGGGTACTCAGATGATCATCTGTGGCTTATATTTTCTGTTGCCGCCTACATCAAGGAAACAGGGGATATCGGTTTTCTTGATGAAGAAGTCCCTTTTAATAACGGAAAGACAGCCCCCTTGATTGAGCATTTGGAAAAAGCTGTCTGCTATGCCTCAGGGAATACGGGCCCCCACGGGTTTCCTTTAGCGGGTTATGCCGATTGGAATGATTGCCTGAATTTAATCGGGCCGAATAAGAAAGCTGAATCGGTGCTCGTAGCCCAGATGCTGGTTGCCGCGTCTTCCGAGCTTGCACGCATATTTAGCTTGAGGAAAAATAAAAATAAAGAAAGAAGATATTTAAATATTGCGGAAACAATAAAAAAGAGGGTGAATACTTCGGGCTGGGACGGTTCATGGTATATAAGGGCATATGATGACAACCAAAAACCTGTCGGGTCTAAAATCAACAGGGAAGGCAAAATTTTCCTCGAAACACAGGGATGGGCGTTGATGTCGGGTGTGGCGTCGGGCATAAAAGCCAGGAAAACTTTAGATTCGGTGGGCAAAATGCTGGCTACCGAACACGGCATTATTCTCCAACAGCCTGCTTATAAAAACTATTACCCCGAATTGGGCGATGTTTCGGCGTATCCCCCGGGATTGAAAGAAAATGCGGGCATATTCTGCCATCCGAACCCGTGGATTGTAATAGCCGAGTGCATACTGGGAAGAGGCGAAAAGGCTTATGAATATTATAAATCGATACTTCCATGCACAAAGGATCATTCTGTCAGGAGAGTTGAACCTTATGTATATTGCCAGATGGTTGCCGGCAGAGACCATCCCGATTTCGGGGAAGGGAAGAATTCGTGGCTGACAGGTACTGCTGCATGGAATTTTGTTGCGGTGTCACAGCATATACTTGGTATAAGACCCGATTATGACGGGTTGGAGATAAATCCCTGTATTCCGAAGAAATGGGACGGCTTTAGTGTAACAAGAATATTCAGGAATTCTGTGTATGACATAGTTGTCAGGAACCCTGAACATGTCAATAAAGGAGTGAAGGAAATATCTGTGGACGGAAAAAAGCTTGAAGAGCTGAAAGTGCCGGCTTTCAATGACGGGAAAAAGCATGATGTAACCGTAGTCATGGGTTGATATTAAACATGGGAATAGCTTTTTTTATATGGTAAATTAATTATCGGTTCTTTTGAGAGACAGGAGGGCGGGGATGAAAAAAAATATAACAGGAATTTTAGTAGCTATGTCTTTTGTGTTTCTTTCAGCTCCCGGGGCATATGCCGTTGTGGATGTTTTTACAGACAGCGTTAGCGACCAGGGCAGATATTCATATGTTTATCCGCAGGAGGGAAGTTCAATAGAACTTACAAATGAAGAAAAGCATTCCGGCGTTAATTCCTTGAAAATTTCTCTTAATACAGAAGGTTTTGCGGGCGCGGCCGCTGGAAAGTATCCTCCTTTTAACCTTCAATATGGGAAGGATAACGCGGTTCTGGAGTTCTGGGTTAAAGGGGAAAAAGGGGGAGAGGTATTTGAAGTTCTTTTTCTTGATTCTGACAGGACGGATGGCACGAAAACCGAAACGGGGGTTGTCGTTGTCCCGAAATATCTGAATGTTACGACCCAGTGGCAGAAGGTTCAGATACCCCTTGCAGCTTTTTCCGATAACGGCCAATACTGGGACAGTTCACAGAATGTGCCTGATTCGGTTGATTGGAATGAGATTCAGGAAGTGAAATTCGCTATACGGCCTTATGATGAAAACGACAGTTTTACTGTTTATGTTGATGATATAAAAATTGTAAATCCGTAATCTGATGAGAAGGCTGAAAATGAGACTTTTTTATATAATTTGCCTGGTTGTTGGCGTGTTGTTTCCGCGGTTTGCAGGCGGACAGGAAGTAAACACCATAAGAAGCCTGTACGATGATGAAATAAACAGTGTCGGCAGATATAAGTATTCGTATCCCGCCCGTAGCGACAGCAGAATAATAGAGACCGCAGATGAAAGATATTCGGGTGTATATGCCCTTGAGATTACGCTGGACTTTAAAGATTTTTCAGGGGTTGCGGTAGGGAATTTCCCGCCGGTTGACCTTGATAAATACAGATTTGCCGGCGCCCTTGAGTTCAGGGTTAAAGGGTGTAGTGGGTCAGAAAAAATCCTGGTTGCATTGCTTGACCTGAGCGCCGGGGGAGATAGAAAGACCGAAACAGTCGTTAAACTTGCCAAGTACCTGAAAATGAGCAGGGACTGGCAGAAAGTCATAATTCCGATTTCGGATTTTCCGGAGACGGGACAGTACTGGGACGGGGAGAGGATGATACACCATCCGGTGGATTGGAGCAGAATAACTGAAATCAAATTTGCGGTTGAGCCTTATTATAATGAAGAAACGATTAAATTTTTTGTGGATGATATAAAGCTGGTAAAAACGTTCGGGCTGTTATGAAAGAGAGACCTGTTACCGGAAGGCTGAAAATAATGAGAAAAACCCAAAATGTTTTTATGTTTAGCTGTTTTTTTCTTGCTGCTTTTGCGTTTTGCGTAAAAGGGTTGTGCGCGGGCCCGGAAAACATTTTTTTATTGGATGATTTTGAAGATGGCGACATAACTTCTTGCCAGGGCCTTGAATGGTATTTTATCGGTGATTCGGTAAATAATGGAACATCAAAGGGATCTTTTAAGGTCGAGGAATCCGGCGGAAACAAATCTTCTGCAAAATCCCTTTCGTTCGAATACATGCTGGGGGGAGGCTTTAAATGGCCATATGTTCAGCTGGTTTGCTCTTTAACGAGCCAGTCCGGCGGCTTCTTTGACCTTTCGGAATATTCCGGTGTCTCGTGTTATGCCAGATCCCGGAACAGCACAAAATTAAGGTTTGTGATATTTACGATGGAGGACGGGATTACGGATTTAAAAGACGGGTCGACTTACAGGCACAACGAAGCGGAAGCCCGGTTATCAAAAGATTTTAAGTATTTTGAATTTCCTTTTGAGTCATTCAAAACACCTGACTGGTGGTTATCCCAACATCCGGGTTCTTCGAAAACCATAGACTGGTCAAAGGCAATAAACATAGCTATCCTTGATGATGACAGCCTTACGTCCGGCATGGGGGATAAAATTTTTGTGGATGATATTTGCTTCTACAGAGGACCGCTCAGGGTATCGGAAATGTATCCTTGCGACGGGCAGTTAGGCATAGGAAGAAATCAGGATATCGCGGTTAAGTTTAATTTTCCTGTTAATGAAGATTCGGCGAGGGATAATGTCAGCCTGTCAAAAATAGGCAGGAAGGGCGGGAAAATAGACTGCGATATGAGATTTTCGGATGATTTTAAATCTTTGATATTGATGCCTCACGACGGGTTGGAAGATAAATCCAAATATCTGCTTAGAATAAACAGGAACCTGACGGATATTTACGGCTGCAAGATTAAAGAAGGGAAAGCGGCTCATTTCATAACCGAGATAGGGGCAGCGTCCCTGGAAGGAATCATAACGGATAACAGGGACAAGCCTTTGGAAGGAGTTAAAGTAAGCGTATACCCTTCAAATGTGTCCGCGATAACGGAAAAAAACGGGAAGTATCTTATAGAAAAAGCCAATGTCGACGGCTCGTGCATTTATGCTGTGAAGGATGGTTATTTCACTGGTTTCGGCAAGGTGCCTTTCAAGGTCCGCGACAGATATAAGGTAAACATGTCATTGGATGAAGTCCCTTCTTTCAGCGGGCTTGTTAATCCTTATGTTTTCGGAATAAATTATAATAACTGGGAGACAGAAGGGTATCTTGCGCCTGTAGAGGGGATAGTAAAAGAAGCCGGGATAAAGTTCATCAGGTGGGGAGGCATAGGCAAGGATCTTATTGAAACAGGAGGGTCTTTGACTGATGAGTTTGTGATGTTTGCGCGTGCGATCGGGGCTGAGCCTCTTATTCAGGTGCGATTGGCAAGAGGCAGTATAAAAGAGGCGGCTGCCGCTGTCAGATATTGTAATATTGAAAAGGGTTATAACGTCAAATATTGGTCTATAGGCAATGAACCCGATGATTACACGAACAAAGGGTGGAAGGCTTATACGGCTGAGGATTATTGCAGGGATTTTAGGGCCTATTACAACGCGATGAAAGCCGTAGATCCTTCGATTAAGATTGCAGGCCCCGATCTTATGGGCAAGTATTTTGTGGCGGCTGCGGATAATTGGATAACGCCTTTTCTCGAAGATTGCGGCGATATTGCGGATATAATTTCTGTGCATATATATCCTTACGACGGCAAACAGCCTCCGAGACAAAGCCTCTCGGGACAGGCGAGGACAAGAGCAATAATAAGCAGCTTGAAAAAGGAGATAAAACGTGTTGCAGGCAGGGATATACCTCTTGCAATAACTGAATTTAACCTTACCTGGGATTGGCTTGCCAAAGGAGATGGCGCGTGCAATTCGTTTTATGCCGGCTTATGGCTTGCGGACTTTCTGGGCACTTTGCAGGAGAATGATATTTTTGCTGCCACATTCTGGGATATCATGGAAGGGGGGTCCATAGGTTTTCTTGAAGGCGTGACTTACAGGCCTTTCCCGACATACTATGTTTTCCAGATGTTCAGGCAGTTTAACGGGAGTATCATCGGCGTTGATTCAGATAAAGGAGACCTTTCTGTTTATTGTTCTCGATCCGGCAGGAATTACTTCCTTATTGCGGTTAACAGGAATCTGAACAAAAGAGCTTGTGTCGAATTGTTGTCCAAGGAGGAGAGTAAGCCGAATGATAATTATTATCTCAAACTGGAAACAGAAACAAAATTCAAAGACAGGTATTTGTGTTTTGAGCCATGTTCTGTGACAGCCCTGGTTATAGACAGAAAAGGTAATTGTTC